>JAAYBA010000510.1 GCA_012719085.1 Planctomycetota bacterium | reverse complement strand
GCGTCGTGGTAGGTCATGTTGAGCTTGTGCTGGAAGAAGATCAGGCCGCAGCTCGAACACGATTCGCAGTAGGCGTTGTGGCGCAGGGAATAGTCAGGGCCGAATCCCTCGGACGTTTCGCCGCTGCCGATTCCGCCCGTCACGTAGTACTTGCGGTTGACCATGTTGTCCCAGAGGCTCATCACGGCGCTGTGATAGTCGATGTCGCCCGTCTCCATCGCCACATCGGCCATGCCCGCGTAGGAATACGATGCCCGCACGGCGTGACCGACCGCCTCGTACTGCTGGATGACCGGGACGTGGCTCTGGTCGTATTCCGAACCGTCCTTGCGGCAGTCCAGGAGGAACTTGGCCAGTTGGATGTACCTGTCGCCGGCGCCCGGTCCCTCGGTGTCGTTGACGAAACGCCCGAATCGAACGAGAGCGATCTCCATCGCCTGATGGCCGTCGTACCATTCCTTCTTCGGGGCCGGCCCGATGTGGGCGTCCCAGCAGTCGGCGAGCTTCTTGGCCGCGTTGTAGAGACGCAGGTCCTGGCCCCTGGTGAGGTTGTGGTGGGCCACCGCGGCTTCGAGGAAGTAGCCCGCGACGTAGCCCTCGTGATCTGCCCGATACCGTGGCGACCATCGCTGGCGGTCACTGAGCGTATAAGCCGTCTGGATGTAGCCGTCCGGCTCCTGAGCGGCCAGAACCTTGGGAATCCAATCCTCCAGCGTCGCCTTCAGAGCCTGCTGGGCCTGGATGATCTCCCGGTCGCCCTGTGGATCGACCATCAGGGCCACGCAGATCGATTCGATCGTGTTGTAGACCCAGGCATTGGAGAAGACGTAGCCGCGATGCCGGCTGTGGGGCTTGCCGGCCAGCTTGTTGGCCGCATCGATGAAGTTGTTGATTCCGCCTTCCCTGAGGTTCGGATCGGAGATCTTCACGATGCAGTGCGGAATCCAGTTGACGATCAGGGCCTTGGCCCGGTCGTTCCACAGGCGACTGTCGATCCGGTACGGCTTGGTATCGACCAGATGGAGGTTCTCCGCCGCCGGCGGCGTCACGACCTGGACATTCACGGTCGATGAGCCGCTCAGCGGGCCTCTGGCGGCTGCGAGCTTGAGTACGTATTCGCCGACGGCCGAGAATGTCGCACTCGTCGTCTCGGCGCCTGCGTCTTCGAAGACGACCGACCCCGGACCCGACTGTTTGCTCCAGGTCACCTTCATCGGTGGTGCGTCCTTCTTCGGCAGCGAATTCGTCTGGCCTGACAGGTAGGTCCTGCCGCCAAGCACGACCACGCGATCGACGCCTGCATCGACCCTGGGCGGAAAATCGGGCGACCGGCCCGAGTCGTAGACCTTCCATTCGAGGACGCCGGTGGAGAAGGTGTCGTTCGAGTCGATCTCCAGCCGGAGCTTCGACGTGCGGACCTCGTCGAAGGTCGTTGTGTTGTATCGGTCGCCTGCTACGCCCAGGCCGGAAGGACTGCTCACGGCAACGAAGGCGGTGTCATCCCAGTACAGCAGGCGGCAGGCCTTGGGCAGACGGACGCCTTGGCGGTCGTCCCACCAGTACACGTCGATTTTGTCTGTGGTGATCGGCTGGCTCCATTCGTACTGTACCCACTGCGTGCCCCTCGTGGGCCAGTTGCCATACGAACCCCGGCGATTGTCGCGCGAGCTTCGCGGGTCATACTCGTCGTTGAGCGCCGCATTGGAGGTGTCGCCGGAAACGTAGGAACTCGACGGCTCAGCGACAACGGCCAGGTTCGCGCCGGTCGATGACTCGGCCGAGTTGTGTCCCTGGGCGGAAACCAAGCCACCCAACGTCAGAGCAAGTGATAGGGCAATGAATGTTGTCTTCCTCATGGCGGCCTCCTGCAGGTCGTGCGTCCGCGCACGACGGTTCGTAATCGTTCGACGGCATTGCTGGATCGAATCTTAGATCAAGTCCACTGGCAATTTCAAGGCTGTCTTTTCACCATTTCCCGTACATCGCGTTGCTGAACAGGAGGATGTCCCCATGAGTTGTCACAGATCGTCGCAACAAAAAAGGGTGGCAACCTCAAGTCCGCAGGACCCAAGGCTGCCACCCTTGGATATTCTGGTGCCATTGGCGTTCGTCAGATTTCGGTCCACTGGCCGGGGATGGGGACGGGGAACCAGCCGTCGGCGTCGGCCTTGACCGGCGGCGGGCTGTCGTAGTCCAGGTCGTCGAGATAGTCGCAGAACTGGAAGCGCGACTTCATCATGTCGTCCCACGTGATGGTCTGGCCCGTATGGCAGGCGGCACGGCCCATGCACGAGGTGAGGTCCGAGTAGACGGCGCGCTTGACCTCGTTGTGTGGCCGGTCGTTGCGAATGCTGTCGATGAAGACGTTCCACTCATATTGCCACGGGCTGTACCGGTCTCTCGTGGGCGTCCAGGCGATGTTGCCTTTTTCGATGCGCTGGTCTTTGAACATGTGAACCGTTGCGGCGTGGACGTCGCCGGAGAACTGCGCGGCGCACTTGGTCCCGTGGATGAAGGTGGCGAACTCACTGCGGCAGTGGTTCATCCGCCGGAACCCGCAGAGCGCCTTGGTCCCGTCGGCGAAGGTGTACTCCATCGAGTAGACGTCGATGTTCTGTCCGTGGTCCTGGCTGCGCGGCACGCGCCCGCCCAGGCCCACCGCCTGCACCGGCCAGGCGTCCTTGATCCAGCAGCATTCGTCGATCTGGTGGATCAGGTTGTCGACCATGTGGCCCGATCCGACCCAGTACAGCTCGGCCCGGCCGAATTCGAGCTGGCTCATCAGCTTGTTGGCGTTGGCGCCCTGGTTGCCCAGCCAGCCGGTGCCGCCCAGGCGGTTGGCGCGAATCAGCGGGATATCGCCCATCTCGCCGTTGCGGATCTTCTCGATCAGGGCCTGGCGGGCCGGTGAGTGGCGGCATTGCACGCCCGCCAGCACCTTGACGCCCTTACGATCCGCCTCCTCACCGGCACGGAGCAGGCGATGCAGGCCACCCGGATCGGAGGCAAAGGGCTTCTCCATGAACACGTTGATGCCCTTCTGGATGGCGTACTCGACGTGGAGCGGCCGGATGTAGGATCGCGTGGTGCACATCGCCACATCGCCCGGACGGAGGATGTCGATCGCCTTCTGGTAGCCCTTGAAGCCGATGAACCTGCGGTCCTCCGGCACGTCGATGCGGTCGCCGAACTGCTCCTTGAGCGATTTGTACGCGTTGGTCATGCGGCTTTCCACGACGTCGGCCATGGCGTAGAGCTTGATCGGCCCGCCGTCGGGCACGCCAAGGGCATCGCCAACGGCGCCGGTGCCGCGTCCGCCGCAGCCCAGCAGTGCCAGGCGAATCGTGTTGTCCTGGCTGGCGAACGCGGCCGGTGAGAGACCCCCGAGCACGGCGGCGCCCGCCGCAAGCGAACCGGTCGCCTGGAGAAACTGTCTGCGATTGACGGTGGAACTGCTGATGGGTTGAGTCATGGCGGTTTCCTCAATAGACGGTCAAACGATTAGAGGTTTTCCTTCCTGGGATACGCGGAAAGACGATATGTTCGAAAGCGGGTGGGCGGGCGATGCATCAAATCAATCGTATCGATCATAGCGACCCCAAGTGTAGTCTTCGCCGGGGTCGGACGCAAGCGAAGAATCCTCCCTGCTTCGGTGAATCGCGCCCCTTGGACTACGGCCGGCGGGATTCGTTGCATTCTGGCGCCGGATGTGGTATAAGGCCTTATCAAACAGCGAATTGCAGATCGTGGATTTGTGATTCGCCTGTGGGGCTGTGCTCCGGCATGTTGGAATGACCCATTGGGAGGTTATATGGAAGTAGCGGAACTGAAAGGTTTGATCGGCGAACTTGAGGCCCGGGTCGTGAAGATTCGGGACTGGCTTTGACTTGGTCGGCAAGAGGGCGCAACTGGATCAACTGGAACAGCAGATGTCTCGCGAGGGCTTCTGGGACAACCCGGAAGCGGCCCAGCGCGTGACCAGTCAGCTCAGCGCGCTGAAGGCGGTCGTCGAGCCCGTCGAGGAGTTGCAGCGGGAGATGACGGACCTGAGCGAGTTGTATCAACTGGCGGCCGAGGAAGAAGACGGCGACGAACTGGAGCAGTTGGAGGAGGATGTCGAGTCGCTGATGCACCGCTGCGATAAGATCGAGTTGGCGGGCCTGCTTTCGCGTCCGGAGGACACGAAGAACTGCTTCATCAGCATTCACGCCGGGGCAGGGGGCACCGAGAGTTGCGACTGGGCGAACATGCTGCTGCGAATGTATACGCGGTTCTTCGACGCCAACAAGTTCAAATATGAAGAGCTGGACATCACGCCCGGCGAGGAGGCGGGCATTCGCTCGATCACGCTGCGGGTGATCGGACCGTTTGCGTTTGGCAAGCTCTCGTGCGAGGTGGGCGTTCATCGGCTCGTCCGGATCAGCCCGTTCGATTCGCAGAAGCGAAGGCACACAAGCTTTGCGGCCGTCGATTGTGTCCCGGAGTTCGATGAGGACATCGAGATCGAGATCAGCGAGGACGATCTTCGTATCGACACCTATCGCGCCGGCGGCGCCGGCGGTCAGCACGTCAACAAGGTCAGTTCGGCGGTCCGCATCACGCACATACCGACCGGCCTGGTTGTGCAGTGTCAGAACGAGCGAAGCCAGCACAAGAACAAGGCGCAGGCGCTGAAGGTTCTCAAGAGCCGGCTCTACATGCTCGAGCAGCAGAAGCGCGACGCCGAGGTGGCCAAGCTCTATGGTGACAAGGGCGAAATCGCCTGGGGCAACCAGATTCGCAGCTATGTGCTGCAACCATACCAGATGGTCAAAGACCATCGAACGAACTACCAGACGGGCAATGTCGAAGCCGTGCTGGATGGCGACCTGGACGCCCTCATCGAGAGCTTCCTGCGGCATCGGGCCAAAGACAAGACGAAGAGCGCGTAGAAAGTGGAGCAAATGAAGCAGATCATTACGGTGGACATCAAGACACGGGGGGTCGATCCGGCCCGGTGCAAAACGGACATGCTGGTTCTGGGGCGTTTCTCCGATGGGCCCGGACTGGACAGGACGCAAAAGGCCCTGGACGACAAACTGGGTGGAGCGATCCGCCGGCTGGCCAAGCTGGGCGACTTCGTTGGAAAGGCCGGGACCAGCGTGGTCCTTTATGGCGACGGCAAAATCCCCGCGCAGCGCGTGATGCTGATCGGCTTGGGCGAGCGGAAGAAAGCCACCTTCGAGACGATTCGCAAGGCCGCGGCGATGGCTGCCAACCAAGCCGTCAACATGAAGCTCCAAACGCTGTCGCTGGCCCTGCATGGGGCGGCGCAAGGCAAGCTCGACACGGCGGGGATGGGCAAGGCGATGGCCGAAGGGGCGTATTTCGGCAGCTATCGCTACGACGAATTCATCACCGAGAGCCAGAACGGGCGGCGCGGGGCGCTGAAGGTCGAAGTTGTGGACGCCGAAGCGGGCCCGATCAGGGCGCTGAACCAGGGGCTTGCCGCCGGGGCGGTCATCGGCCGGGCCCAGAGCTACGCCAGAACCATCGCCAACCGGCCGGGCAACGTCATCACCCCCCCGACGCTCGCCAAGGCCGCTGTGGAGATGGCTCGGGGCACCAAGGGGCTCAGTTGCACCGTCTTCGATGCCCGGCAGCTCAAGACCAGCAAGATGGGCGGAATCCTGGCCGTCGGCGCCGGATCGAAAAACGAGCCGAGACTCATCATTCTCAAGTACACTCCTGCCAGGAAGCCGGCCAAGGGATCGCCGCGAGTGGCCCTGGTGGGAAAGGCGATCACGTTCGACTCGGGCGGGATCAGCATCAAGCCGTCGGCGGATATGGATCAGATGAAGCTGGACAAGAGCGGCGGGATCGCGGTTCTGGCGACGATGAAGGCGGTGGCGGAACTGGGACTTCCGGTGAACGTCTGGGGTCTGATCCCGTCGGCGGAGAACCTGCCGAGCGGATCGAGCTATCGACCCGGCGACATCGTCACCACGTACAGCGGCAAGACCGTGGAAATCCTCAACACCGATGCCGAGGGGCGGATGATCCTCTGCGACGCCCTGGCCTATGCGGCCCGGCAGAAGTTCGAGACCATCATCGACATCGCGACACTGACGGGTGCGTGCATGGTCGCGCTGGGGCAATACAAAGCCGGCCTGATGAGCAACAATGACGATCTGGTCGCGCAGCTTCGCCTCGCCGCGGACGATAGTGGCGAAAACGTCTGGCACCTGCCCAGCGGCGACGAGTACGCCGACGAGATGAAGAGCAAGATCGCCGACCTGCGCAACACGGGCGGGCGGTGGGGCGGCGCCTGTACGGCGGCCGCCTTCCTGCGGCAGTTCGTCGGTGAAACGAAATGGGCGCATCTGGACATCGCTGGGATGGATATCCTCCAGAAGGGAACCGACTACGCCGCACCGGGTTCGACTGGCTTCGGTGTGCGGCTGCTCGTGACCTATTTGATGAATCTCACCACGTAGGGGCGACGCATGCGTCGCTCGCCACGATTTGGATGGACGGGAAGCAATGGCTAAGAAAGTGATGAAGGTGGACCAGGAGCGCATCCGCAAGGCGGTGCGTGAGATCCTGCTGGCGGTCGGTGAGGACGTGGATCGCGAGGGACTCCAGAAGACGCCGGATCGTGTGGCGCGGATGTACGCCGAACTATTGGGCGGGATGTTCGAAGACCCGAACGTGCACCTTCGCAGCGTCTTCACCGAAGCGTACGACGAGATCGTCCTGCTGCGCGACATTCCCTTCTACTCGCTCTGCGAGCACCATCTGCTGCCGTTCATCGGCAAGGCCCACGTCGCATATCTGCCGACGGGCAAGGTCCTCGGCGTCAGTAAGCTGGCGCGGATCGTTGATTGCTACGCGCATCGCCTGCACACACAGGAGCGGCTGACGGGCCAGATCGCCGACTTCCTCATGCAGAACCTCAAGCCGCAGGGCGTGGCGGTCGTGCTCCAGGCCTCGCACAGTTGCATGACGATTCGCGGCATCAAGAAGCCCGGCTCGCTCATGGTGACCTCAGCGCTGCGTGGGATTTTCAAGAAGGACGCGCGCAGCCGCAACGAGGTGCTGAGTCTGATGCACCAGGGCTCGGTGTAAGGGAGCCTCTCATGGTACGTCTGGCCCGGCAGGTCCGATTCTCGATCAACCCGTTCCGGGATCAGGACCATCCCGGCGCCAACGCCTATGCGTCGAGACCGGCCGGCGAGGGCCTGGCCCTGTTCCTGGAGCTGATGATCGAGATCGTCGGTCCAGTCGCGCCCGATACCGGCTTCGTCGTCAACGTCATCGATATGGACCGCATTGCGCGGCAGTTTGCTGTGCCCGTCTTCGCGCAGGGTGTTCGCGAGCGGTATCGGCGCGGCTGTCCGATCGATCTGGACGTCGTCGCCGAAATGCTCGGGCAGGCGCGCCGGCAGTTGACGGGCCGGTTTGGCGCCGCCGAGGTGGATCGGCTGATTCTCAACCTCAATCCGTACAGGAAGCTCACGATGAATGCGAAAGAGCCGCACGTGCTGCACTTCAGCGAGAAGTTCGAGTTTGCGGCGATGCACAAGCTCTGGAACGACGCCTTCAGCGAGCAGCGCAACTTCGAGGTCTTCGGCAAGTGCGCCCACCCCACTGGACACGGCCACAACTACATTGTCGATGTCACGGTGTCGATGCCTGCCGGTGCGGCGGGGTTCGAGACGGGCCGGTTCCAGCAGACCGTCGAGGCCGAGCTGATCTCACTGCTCGACCACAAGAACCTTAACGCCGACCTGGATGAGTTCCGCGAGGCGATCCCGACGGTCGAGAACCTCGCGGCTTTTGCATGGCGCCGTCTGGCGGGTAAGTTCGATCCGGCGCGGCTCCACAGCGTCACCGTTTGGGAGTCCGACCGTACGTACTGCACGTGTTGCGGCTGAGTAGATGGCGGCCGCCTCGCGGTCCACAACAGTTGACAGGTTAGGTCGATGCGGATACGGTCTTCGGTCACAGACGCAATCGATCGGAAGGGGCAAGTTCATGTCGGAGATACGTGTGGCAGTTGTCGGGGCCGGGTTCATCGGCCCGGTACACGTCGAGGCCCTTGGGCGAATCGGCGTCAAGGTCACGGGGATTCTCGGCGTCTCCGATCAGGAATCCAGGGCGGCCGCCGGCAAGATGGGCCTGCTGAAGGCGTACCGCAGCTTCGACGAGGTCCTCGGCGACGCCACGGTGCAGGTGGTGCACATCGCCACGCCCAACCGCTTGCACTATCCCATGGCCAAAGCGGCTCTGGAGGCGGGCAAGCACGTGCTGTGCGAGAAACCCCTGGCCATGAACTCGGCCGAGTCGCGCGAGCTGGTCGAACTGGCCCGCAAAAGCGGTCTGGCCGCGGGAGTCAACTACAACATCCGCTACTATCCGCTGTGTCTGGAGGCGGCGGACATCGTTCGACGCGGCGACCTGGGCGACGTCTACTCCGTCTGCGGCAGCTACGTACAGGACTGGCTGCTCTATCCCACGGACTACAACTGGCGGGTTCTCGCAAAAGAGGGGGGTGAGCTGCGGGCCATTGCCGACATCGGCACGCACTGGCTGGATCTGGTGCATGCCATTACGGGTCTGGAAGTCGAGGCGGTTTGTGCGGACCTGTCCACAGTCCATCCCATTCGGCAGCGCCCGCTCGGAGAGGTCGAGACGTTCAAAGGCAAGGAAAAGGGCGGTCCGGCGAGGACCGAACCGGTGGATGTCACCACCGAGGACTACGGCGCCGTGCTGATCCGCTTCAAGGGCGGTGCTCGCGGTTGTCTGGAGGTCTCGCAAGTCACCGCAGGCCGCAAGAACTGCCTGCGATATGAAATCGCCGGCTCGAAGTCTGCCCTGGCGTGGTGCAGCGAGCGGCCCAACGAGCTGTGGGTGGGTCACCGCGAGCGACCCAATGAGAGCCTGATTCGCGATCCGGCTCTGGTTGGCGAGCGGGCGCGCCACTTCATCAACTATCCCGGCGGGCACAACGAGGGATTCCCCGATACGTTCAAACAGTGTTTCCGGACATTCTATGAATACGTCGAGGCAGGGGACTTCACGGCGCCGCCGATCTTCCCCACGTTTGCGGATGGCCATCGTGAGATCCTGCTGTGCGAGGCCATATTGCGGAGCCATCGGGAACAGCGGTGGGTCGAATTGAAAGGAGAACGTTCATGAAGCTCGGATTCGTCAGTGCGATCCTGCCCGATCTGCCGCTGGAGGAAGTGATTCAGTTCGCGTCGGAGACCGGGTATTCCTGTGTGGAGCTGATGTGCTGGCCAAAGGGCCGGGCGGAGCGCCGATACGCGGGTGTGACGCACGTCGATGTAGCCGGTTTCAAGTCGGCCGATGCCCAGAAGATTCGCGGCATCCTGAAGGACGCGGCAGTGAGTATCAGCTCGCTCGGTTACTACCCCAACTACCTGACACCCAAGGCGGACGAAGCCAGGGCGGTGACGGCCCATTTCAAGAAGGTCATCGCCGCGGCGGCGCTTCTGGGCGTTGGGCAGGTGACGACCTTCATCGGGCGGGACTGGACGAAATCGGTCGAGGAGGACTGGCGCCGATTCAGGAAGGTCTGGGTGCCGCTGGTGAAATTCGCGGAGGATCATGATGTGCGAATCGGCATCGAGAACTGCCCGATGCTGTTTACGAACGACGAATGGCCGGGCGGCAAGAACCTCGCCCACAGCCCTCGCATCTGGCGCCGGATGTTCGAAGAGATTCCGTCAAAACACTTCGGGCTCAACTACGATCCATCGCACATGATCTGGCAGCACATGGACTACATCAAGCCGTTGTGGGAGTTCAAGGAACGCATCTTCCACGTGCACGCCAAGGATGTCCGCCTGGACCGCGACCGTCTGGACGACGTCGGCATTCTCGCGACGCCGCTGCAATACCACAGCCCGAAGCTGCCGGGGCTGGGCGAGGTCGACTGGGGACGGTTCTGCTCGGTGCTGGGCGAGACCGGTTACGACGGGCCGGTCTGCGTCGAGGTCGAGGACCGGGCTTACGAGGGGTCATTGGAGACTCGCAAAGCGGCCCTTCGCCAGAGCGCACGTTTCCTTCGCCAGTTCATCCCGTGATCTTGAGCAGGTGTCGAGAGCCGTCTGCCAGATGGAAGCGCAATCAGGAGCCACCATGGATTACACATACAGCGATATCGCCAAGATGATCGACCATTCTCTGCTGAACCCGACGCTGACGGATCAACAGCTCGAACAGGGGTGCCGGCTGGCCCTCGAATACGACGTTGCCAGCGTCTGCATCCTGCCTTACTACCTCAAGCGGTGTGCGGAGATCCTCAAGGGCAGCACGGTCAAGGTGAGCACGACAATCGGCTTTCCGCACGGCGGGCACACCACCGCGGTCAAGGCGGCCGAAGCAGAACAGGCCCTTCGCGACGGCGGCCAGGAACTGGACATGGTCGTCAACATCAGCAAGGTTCTCAGCGGCGACTGGGATTACGTGCGAAGCGATCTCGGCGCGGTGATCGACCTGACTCACGAGCACGGTCAGAAGGTGAAGGTCATCTTCGAGAACTGCTATCTGAACGACGATCAGAAGGTCCGGCTCTGCGAGATCTGCACGGCGCTCGGCGCCGATTGGGTCAAGACCTCGACCGGCTACGGCATGGGCGGCGCGACCATCGAGGACCTGAAACTGATGCGGGCGCGCTGCCCCGGTGGTGTGCAGGTCAAAGCCGCCGGCGGGGTTCGCGATCTGGACAGGCTGCTGGAAGTCCGCGCGATCGGTGTCTCCCGCGTCGGCGCCACGCGCACCGCCGAGATTCTGGATGAGTGTAGACGTCGCCTTGCCGCCGGCGGTCAGTAACTCGACGACATGTCTCGTTCCATCGCACGGGCCGATGCGCCGATCAGGGCACTGTAGATTTGTGCCTTGAGGACTTCCGGCTCGTCATCGGGCTCGGCATCGGCCAGATCGATGATTCGCATGGACCAGGTGCCCTCATAGGGCTGCAAAACCGTTATCGCCAGCGCTTGGGCAAGCGTGGCGGCCTCTGCCTTCGGGAGGAACTGCTCGCGATAGACGGCGACGTATTCATGTCCCGGCACAAAGGTGTGGCACAGCGTGAGAGGCCGGCCATACGCCTCGCTGATCAACCCGGCGCCGACGCGGGCCATATAGCGAAACGACGCAGTCAACTCGTGCTCGCCGGGGGGGATATGGTATTCATGGACGCCACCCTGGCCGACGCAGGACGGACGGACGTTCCGGCCGTCGATGCGGAGAATCTTCAGTTCTGTGGTGTTGACCAGCAGCAGCGACCGCGTCGCCTGGATCGTGGGCGATTGCCAGGGGCCTCGCGGCTCGCATTGACTGCTGCATCGACGAGTGCAGCCCGACATACAGGCGACAGACCATGCCCCGATGAACGCAAACAGAACCATCAAATGAACGCTTCGACCGCGCATAACCCCACCTCCTTGTAGAGTCAGGCGTGCCGATCCCAACGGGCATCGAGACCGGGATGCCTCAGGTGCCTAATAGAGGCTTGAGTCCTCGGGACCCTTGGCGACGCCGGGGGTGTCCTTGACCCACGACAGATAGCTCTGCGCGTCGGCCACCTCCGGCTCGAGGCTCATCGAGGCATCGGCCACATCCACGGCATCGAGTGTCCAGTACAGTTGCGGTGGATTCAGGACGTTGGTTGCAGCGTCCGCAACGCCGAATTCCGCCTGAGGGGTGGGGCCTTCATGCTCGCGGTAGACGGCCACGTATTCATGCCCGGCCAGAAACTCGTGCTCCAGCGTCAACGGCTGCCCGTTTACGTCGGCCAGCACGCCCTCGCTCGGAGGTGCCGGGTAGCGGAACACGGCGGTCAGCGTGTGCCAGCCGGGAAGCAGATGGTACTCCTGCACACCCTGGACGCTGACGCACGTTGGCGACGCATCGTGCCCGTCGATGTAGAGAATCCGCAACTCGTCCCGGTTGACCAGCAGCAGAGACCGCGTCACCTGGATCGTGGGCGATTGCCACGGGCTTCGCGGTACGCACCTGGCGCCCTCGCAGTCACTGCAACGACAACCTACGGTGCCGCAAGCGACCAGAAGAAGTACGATGAGCAGAAACGGTTTGATTGGACGGCGTGCTTGAACGCACATAACCCTACCTCCTTATAGAGTTACTCGGTTCATCAATCCCCTGCTTGGGCCCTCATGCGGCCTCCGAGCCGCATGGGCTGGATTCTCGATCCGCCCGTAGGTCCCTGACCTACGCTGCCAAGCTGTGTAAGACTGTAATAGCTGTTGACCGATTTGTCCAGTGTTTTCCGGCCAGAATGCGAAAAATGCACCGTCTCTGAGGTGCCCGCAGGATACAGACGGACAAAACGATCGGCCTATCCCTACTCGTGGGGCAGGGTGATCGTGACCGTGGTGCCCTGATTGGGGATGCTGGCCAGGGCGAGGGTTCCCCGGTTCAGTTGGATCAGTCGAGCGGCGTAGGCCAGACCCATGCCTCGTTTGCGGCCGGCGGGCTTGGCGCTGAAGAACGGATGGGTGGCCTTTCGCAGCGTATCGGCGTCCATGCCGCAGCCCAGATCCCGCACCTGGAGCATGGCTCCATCGGCGCCCGGTTCAACGCTGATCTTGATCGGTCCGGCCGGATCGGTATACGACTCGATGGCGTTGGAGATGATATTGGCCAGTGCCGAGACCACCTGGGCCGAATCGACGAACACATCGCCGGCGGCTTCGATGGTCTGGACCTGGGCGTTGACATGATCGACCTTGCTCTTCTGTCCGGCCAGTTCGAGGGCCTCCTCGATGATCTGCTGAACGGGGGTCTGTGTCGGTCTGGGTCTCGACGGCTCGGCAAACGCCATCAGATCGTCGATGACTTCGGTCGCCTCGCCGACGTTGTCCTGAATCTGCTGAAGGTCCCGCCTTCGTTCCTCGTCGGCTTCGCTCTCGGCCAGCAGTTGTGCCCGGCCTGATATGACCGACAGCGGGTTGTTCAGCTCATGGGCGACCCCTGCGGCCATCTCTGCGAGGGCCTCCGTCGGTCTCTCGACCTCTTTTGGTTCGGCGGCCGGTCTGGCGTCGCCCATGGCCCGCACCAGTCGCTCCGAGAAACGTATCTGTCTGTCTTTCGCCAGAGCGAATCCGAGTACAGTACCGGCCATCGACGCGGCCGTCTGGAACTTCTCAGCGAACAGCGCCGCATCACCGGGGTAGTTCAGTTCGAACGCCAGGATTGCGACCGCCCGGCCATCCGACAGCAGCGGTACGAGCTGGGTCCGGCCGGGATCAAGGTCCACATCCACCTGCTCGACGAGCCAGCCGATATGGTCTCGGGCATCCAGTACAGCGAAACGCTCGGCAATCGGACGCGGGACCACCGGTCGATCTTCGGGCGCCTCCAACACCATCTTGTGACTGTGGCCCAGCGCCTCAACGACCACGGCATCGACCGCGCCGCCGTGGAGACCGCCGGCCAGGTACAGGCAGACCGAGCCGGTCTGAAAGAACCGCTGCCATCGGCGAGCCAGGTTCTCGGCGATCGCGATCGGGCCGGCGCTGGGACCGACGTCGCCAAGGAAGTCACGGGCGAAGTCGAGGTAGTTCGACGCCATCTTGAGGTCGCGTGCCTCGTTCGAGAGGGCCGTCTGCGCCCTGGAGAGTCTCGCCGCCATCGCCTGAACGGCATCGCCGTACCGTGCGGCGGCGTTGGGCAGGGTCAGATTCAGCACCTCGGCCTTCTTCGCCACCTCCTGTGGCAGCACCTCGGCGATCCGGGCGAGCGTCTCGGCGTCGGCGTCGATGGCCTTGGCAATGGCGCCGATTCGCTCGGGCAGGTCGAAGCTGCCCGAACGGCCGATCCCGACGTGGCGGACGATGTGATCGGCGGCCCATACGATTCGGGCGATATCCGTCTCCGGCAGGCCCGGCAGCGCCGTGACCGGGGCGCTGTGGTGCAGCCAGATCGCCGTCGCAATCGGTTCAGGCAATCGCCATTTTCGCGCCAGTTGCCGGCCGAGCATGGCGTGGTGGGTCCCAAGGTGCTTTTGTTCGACGGCATACAGGCTCGAACCGGTGGCCTCGGCCTCCTGGACGATGGCGGCAAGGCTCTTGGGCATGATGTCCTGAAGGGCGAACTTGCCGATGTCGTGGAGCAGGCCGGCCGAATAGGCCATGTGCGGATCCAACGCCGGCTGGGAAGCCTCGACGATGTGCTTGGCGCAAATCGCGACAGCCAGACTGTGGCGGATCAGATCGGCGCGGGCCAATGGGGCCGGCTGGCTTTCGGAGAACTCGCCGGCCAGATCGCCCGGGAATGGAACCTTGAGCCCCAGCAGCGCGTCACGGACCTCGTCGGCGTCGAGGCGGTCGAGCACGAGATGAATGGCGTGACGCTGGCCGACCGGGGCGGCCGGGCAGTGTTGCGCCAGCGCGAGGATTCGCGCCGCCATCACCGGCTCGCACGCGGCAATGGAACTGACGGAGCCGGCGGAGAAGCGACCTTCCAGCATCGTCGACAGATACTGAACGGCCACGCACGGCGGCACCGACAGAGCCTCCAACTCGCCTGCGGCCAGTTCCACCTTGCGGGAAGCGGCTGCGTTCACACTTCGTTCGGCCATGCCGATGCCCTCGTTCCGTCCTTCCGATGTGGTTCACCCGCCTCGATGAAGCAGCATGTCCTTGCGTTGGTTGAGCGCTTGTTGTTTCGACCGGTTCCGTCTGGCCTACGCGAATTGCAGGGCCGCATCGACCTTCTCCGTCAGTTCCGCGATGGTGAAGGGCTTGCGAATGAAGCTCTCGGCACCCGATCGCAGGAGCTGGTCGATCTCTTCCTGTTTGATCACGCCGCTGACGATGATGATCCGCGTGTTCTCGAATTCCGGGTTGCTTCGAATCGTCTGGCAGACGACGTTGCCGTTGACGTCGGGCAACATGTAATCGAGCAGGATCAGGTCCGGCCGAAACTGCTGCGTGGCCATGCCCGCCTCGTACCCGCTCGATGCCGTCCGAATGTCGAACCGACCGTCGCGGCTGAGGATGTCACTGATCAGCTCGACGATCTCGGCGTCGTCATCGACCACGAGCACCTTCTTCTTGCCCGAATCCAGATTGTCCAGCGGGATATTGTTGTCCCGCATGAACTTGATCAGATTCTGGCGTGGAATACGACGGAACTTCGAACCGGGTACGCGAAAGCCCTTGAGTCGGCCCGAATCAAAACAGCGAATGATGGTCTGCTGGCTGACTCTACAGATTTCGGCGGCCTCGCCGGTGGTGAATAGATCCTTCATCCTTGCCCCTTCCTTTTTCGCCAACTCCATTTGACAGAAGGCCCTTCCAGGTTGCCTTGATGGCCCACATTAACCAGTGGTTGGCGGTTTGTCAAGTCGAAAAAAACACCGAAGCCCCGCTTTTTACCATGATACCTAAATTCTTATCGGAAATGGACATCGGGGCAGGACGAGGGGCTTCGGGCATACGGCGATCTTCCATCATGGAACGTTTGCACCGTCTGGTAATACGGCGGGGTTCGATCTGTGCCTTGTGGGCGTTAGTTATAGGACATTGGCTTGGCGCGACGGCACGGACCATCCGGACAGGGGTGGATGTCACGTCTGTCGGCGAGACTTCGCCGGATCGAGAATCCCGTCACACGGCGACGTCGCGAGGACGCAGGCCGTAGTTGTACTGCTTCTCGATCCGGTCCTCACGGTCGTGGATGACCAGCAGGCTGTACGAATGTGTCTTCGCCATGTCGCGTCCTTGAAGGATGGCGTTGGTCCGCGAACGATGTGTGCCCACCACCCGTCCCGAATTCTCCTGCACGAGATTCCAGCCTTCGTGTTCCGCGAAGACCACGTGATATGTCACGCGTCCGGTTGTCTCCATGCCTCCGTCTCTCCACCTATCTGCTCGCACGCCAGGGCGGCGCTGGGTTCCGTTGATCTGTGCCTGCGGTTTGACGAGGCCCGTTCTCGTACTACTGCTGCCAGGCAAAGGTCCGGCCGGTAACGCGTTCGTAGGCCTCGATATATTTGTCGCTGGTCTTGGAGACGATCTCGGGCGGCAGCTCGACGCCGGGGCCGGACTTATTGAACTTGATCTCTTCAAGGTAGTTGCGGACGAACTGCTTGTCGAAACTCTCCTGGTCGCGGCCCGCTTCGTATTTGTCGGCCGGCCAGAAGCGCGACGAATCCGGCGTGAGCACCTCGTCGATCAGGATAATCCTGCCGTCGACCAGGCCCCACTCGAATTTCGTGTCGGCCAGGATCAGCCCTTTGCTTTCGGCGTAGGCGCTGCCCTTCTGGAAGATCTCGATACTGCGGTCGCGGACGTACGCCGCCTTGTCATGGCCGATGATCTCGGCCGCTCGCTCGAAGCTGATGTTCTCATCGTGAGCGCCTAACTCGGCCTTGCTGGCGGGCGTGAAGATCGGTTCGGGCAGCTTCTGGCACTGCTTCAGGCCCGTTGGCAGCTTGACGCCGCAGACGGTGCCATCCGCCTGATACTCCTTCCAGCCCGATCCGGCCAGATAGCCGCGCACGACGCACTCGATCGGCAGCACTTCGACCTTCTTCACCAGCATGGTGCGGCCGGCGAGCTGGTCGGCGTGATCGCAGAACGGTTTGGGGAAGCCGGCGACGTCGTCGTCGATCAGATGGTGCTCGACTTGGCCGGCGAAGAACTCGAACCAGAACTTCGAAATCTGCGTCAGGACGATGCCCTTATAAGGAATGCCGTTGGTCATGATCACGTCGAACGCGCTGATTCGGTCGGTGGCGGCGATCAGAAGCGTCTGGCCCAAATCGTAGATATCGCGGACTTTTCCCCGGCTCGGCTTCGTGCCGGCGATACTCGTCTGTAGCACGGTCTGCATCAGGAATTCCTTTCACCTTCTCGATTGGGCCATGCCCCCTGTTTGAGCATCATCCGACGCAAGGTCGGCATGCGCGGCACACCTTACCCGACTTGCCGGGCCGTGTCAATCCCGACGCAGAGCCGTCCCACTTCACGCTTGACAGGTCCCACTGGACAGCCCACACTCTGCCACGATGCACCGGTTGATCCCAAGGGACGTCGGGACACTCTCTGGAAGGGCGCGCATGAGGACGCATTTTACCGGCATTGACTGGATCGTCTTGGCGGCCTATTTTTCGGGCACGATGGCGATCGGCTTCTATTTCTATCGCAAGAGCCGCTCGACCGAGGGCTTTACCGCGGCGGGGCGTTCGCTGCCCGGCTGGGTGTGCGGGCTGTCGATCTTCGCCACCTACCTCAGCAGCATCAGCTTTCTGGCGCTGCCGGGCAAGTCATATGCGTCCAACTGGAACCCGTTCGTCTTCAGCCTGTCTCTGCCACTGGCGACCTGGATCGCGACGCGGTGGTTCCTGCCGTACTACCGACGGACGGGCGAGGTCTCGGCCTATGGCCACCTCGAAAGCCGCTTCGGCCCGTGGGCGAGGGTATATGCCAGCGTGTTCTATCTGCTGACACAACTGGCCCGCATGGGAGCGGTGATGTACCTGATGGCCCTTCCGCTCAGTGTCCTGCTGGGCTGGGACATCCGCACGATCATCCTCGTTACCGGTGTCTCTGTGACGATCTATGCGTTCGTCGGCGGAATCGTGGCGGTGATCTGGGCCGATGCGATGCAGTCGATCGTGCTGATGGCCGGCGCCGGCGTCTGCGCGGTGGTCATGTTGCTGGGGATGCCGGAGGGACCGGCGCAGATCTTCTCGATCGCGGCGGCCCACGACAAGTTCAGCCTCGGCAGTTTCGGGCTCTCGCTGGCTGAACCGACCTTCTGGGTCGTCCTGATCTACGGCATCACAATGAATCTCCAGAACTTCGGCATCGATCAGAGCTACGTTCAGCGCTATATCGCCTCGCGCTCGGATCGCGAGGCCCGTAAGAGCGTCTGGCTCGGCGGCCTGTTGTATGTACCGGTCTCGGCGGTGTTCTTCTTCATCGGCACGAGCCTGTTCGCCTATTATCAGGTCCATCCTGAGGCGCTTGGCGAGGTTCGCACGATGGTGGCCGTGCAGAAGCTTCGCGCCGAGGGCCTCGACCCTACGGTCAACCCGGCGGCCTTGGCCGCGACGCGCGACGATCTGACTGAGGAAGAGATTGGCGATAAGGTCTTTCCGCACTTCATCGGCGCCCGCCTGCCGGTCGGCGTCACGGGCCTGCTGATCGCCGCCGTCTTCGCCGCGGCCATGTCCACCGTTTCGACCAGCCTGAACTCCTCGGCCACGTTGTTGATGCGGGATTACTACCAGCGCTACGTCAACCGCAACGCAAACGAGCGCCAGTCCATGAAGGTGCTGTACGGTGCGACGGTAGCCTGGGGTATGCTGGGCACGGCTGTCGCACTGCTGCTGGTGCAGGTCACCAGTGCGCTCGATGCGTGGTGGACGCTGTCGGGCATCTTTGGGGGCGGCATGCTCGGCCTGTTTCTGCTGGGGGTGATCTCGCGGCGTGCAGGCAATCCGGCGGCAGTGGCCGGAGTGTGCCTGGGCATGCTGGTCATCGCCTGGATGTCGCTTTCGAGCCGTCTGCCCGATGAATGGGCCGCCCTTCGCACCGGGCTCCATGCCTTTCTGATCCCCGTGTTCGGCACATTGACCATCCTGTTGGTCGGTCTGGTGGCGGCCAGGTTCCCCTCGCTCCTGCAGCCAGGGCAAAGAGCAAAGAGCAGATAGCAGAGTGCAGAATGGCCGAAGTCAGCGGCCGAAGGCGAGTTTCGCTATTTTGATCTTTGCATTCTGCTGTTTGCCTTTGTACGATGCGCTCATGAGATTTCCCGAAGAACGCAATTACACGGACGTCAATGTGCTGCTCGCCGATCTGCGCCGCTGGTTGCCGATTGTGGTTGCAGGCCTCATCGTATTGCTCGTGGCTTTCGCCACGGTGACGATGGTCTACACCGTGCAGCCGGAAGAACGCGCTGTGGTCAAGCGATTCGGCGCGGTGATCAAGACCACCGATCCCGGCCTCCATTTCAAGCTGCCTTTCGGCATCGACCACATCCAGCGGGTCGCCACCGAGCGGGTGCTCAAAGAGGAATTCGGCTTCCGCACAGCGGCAACGGGTGAGCCGACGCGGTACGAGTCGCGCAGCTTTCCCGATGAGTCGCTGATGCTCTCGGGCGATCTGAATATCATCGACGTCGAGTGGGTCGTCCAGTATCGCATCGGCGATCCGATCAAGTTTCTCTACAATATGCGCGAGCCCACGCGGACCCTGCGCGACATCTCCGAATCGGTCATGCGCCGCATCGTCGGCAACCATCTCGGCAGCGAGATCCTGACCACCGCCCGTGTCAAGATCGCCAACCTGGCGCGTGACGAGATCCAGATTGCCATGGAACTGTACGAGACAGGCATCCACGTCATCACGGTGGAGTTGCAGAACGTCGTGCCGCCCCGAGCGGTCCAGCCAGCCTTTAACGAGGTGAACGAATCGCGCCAGGAGCGCGAGCGCATGATCAATGAAGCGACCAAACAGGCCAATGAGGCGATTCCTCGCGCCGAGGGCGAAGCCAAGCGGATCATCGCCGAGGCCCAGGGCTATGCCGCCGAGCGGACCAACCAGGCGTTGGGCGAGGCGGCGCGGTTCCGCTCGATCCTCACCGAGTACCAGGCGGCTCCCGACGTGACGCGCCGGCGTATGTACCTCGAGACATTGTCCGAAGTCTTGCCCCAGATCGGCTCGGTGCTGGTCCTCCAGGAAGGACAGAGTTCGCCGTTGCCCTTGCTGCACCTGCGCGATGGGCAGATGCCGAGGGAGGTGGCCCCATGATCAAACGTATCGTTCCCGCTTTCGTTGCTGTTGCCCTCGTAGTGCTCGTGGTGATTCTCGGCAGTGCTCTGTTCGTGATCGATCAGGCCGAGCAGGGCATCATCGTGCAGTTCGGTGAGCCCGTCGGCGATGTTGTCTCCGCGCCGGGCCTGCACTGGAAGCTTCCGTTCGTCCAGGAGGTCCGCCGGTTTGACAAGCGCCTGCTGGCCTGGGACGGCGACGTCAGCGAGATCCCGACCCTGGGCCGCGAGTTCATCATGGTCGATACGACCGCCCGCTGGCGGATCGTCGACCCGCTGCAGTTTCTCCGCTCCGTGCGCGACGAGCTGGGGGCGCGCACCCGCCTCGACGATATCATCGATTCGGTGGTCCGTGACATCGTCTCCAGCGCTGACCTTGAGGAGATCGTCCGCTCGCACGACTGGGAGGTGGACGCCGAGGCCCTCGAAGAGGAGACGCTGGTGCGTGAGGATGTGGACCTGGAGAAGCCCAAATTGGGTCGCCAGCGTCTGGAGCAGCAGATGCTCGTGGCCGCATCGAGGCTGATGCCGGAGTTGGGGATCGAGATCGTCGATGTCCGCATCAAGCGGATCAACTATATCGAATCGGTCCGCCGCCAGGTCGAGAGCCGCATGATCTCCGAGCGGCAGAGCATCGCCGCCAAGTTCCGCTCCGAGGGCGAGGGACGAAGCCAGGAGATCCTCGGCAACATGGAACGCAAGCTCCGCGAGATCAGCTCCGAGGCCAAACGCCAAGCCGAGGAGGTTCGCGGCAAGGCCGACGCGGAAGCCACACGCACCTATGGCCAGGCCTATGGCGCCGACGCAGAGTTCTTCGCCTTCCTCCGTACCCTCGAGAGTTATCGCGCCATGGGTCGCAACACTACCCTGATGATCGGTGCCGACGCCGAGTTCTTCCGCTACATCGAGTCGACCCGGCAGCCCTGATCGTCTGTGGCCGCCCTTGTGGTTCGCCGGCGACACTGGTGTGCGACGCAGACCTTACAATGGAGGTGAGCGGATGGTCATTCAAGGTCATAGCGCCCGCAGGCGCGCTGTCGAAATTGGGACGCTGGTGTTGATCTGTGCGTGGGTCGCAGTCGGCGCGGCGGCGGAGATGAAATGGACGCACTTCGTCATCGCCGATCCGCTGCCGGGCTCTTCGTGGGGCACGGGGGGCATCGGTCTGGCGGACTTCGACGGCGATGGGGATCTCGACATGGCGATCTCCCGGCGTGAAACCCAGACGGCCTACTGGTACGAACGCAAAGACGATCCGACTTGGGTCCAGCACGTGATCGGCACATCGGAGACATTCGCCAACACACTTGGCGCGGCGGCTCTCGATGTGGATCACGACGGATTCGTCGACATGGTGTATCGCGGCATCTGGTTCAAGAACCCCGGCGTTCTGGCAGACAGGCCCGATACCCCCTGGCAAGTCTATCCCTACGACGGGGGCGGTCACGACGTCATCGCCGCCGATATCAACGGCAACGGCAAGCTCGACATCGTCAGCTACGACGGCCACGTTCTGGCATGG
>JAAYBA010000509.1 GCA_012719085.1 Planctomycetota bacterium | reverse complement strand
TTGCTCTCGGGCGCCTCCCCGACGGCGGTCGATGCAGTCCCCGGGTCCTGGAAGGCCTTTTGCTCGACGGCGGCCTGGCGTTTCTGTCGTTCGAGCAGCGCCAGTCGCCGCTGCGCGAGGGTCAGGCCCCGGACGAACATCGCGCGAATGAGGATGGCGATGAGAATCAGGCCGATGGTGCGCATCAGCTTCTCGTTGAGGTAGCGGGCCCCGTAGAGATAGCCTGTGCCCGCCAGAATGGCGAACGACAACGGCACGAGCAGGCACGCCGGATACCAGAGGAAACGAAGACGATCCAGCCAGCCTCCTCGGTGCTGCTTCAACCAGGAGTCCATCAAAGGGGCGGCGGGACGCAGCAAACGCAGCAGAAACACCGCAAGGCCCGCCTGGCCCACAATGAAGACGATCCGCCCGGCCGCGCCGTACCACGACTCATCAGTCTGCTGCGTTCGCATGACCTGGAAGACAAAGACGACCGGATAGACGAGCAGGCCGAACCATCGCAGATGCCGCCGCAGAAAGGCCAGCGGTTCCTCACGAGCGCGAAAGTGATCGTGGGCCAGGCCGTGGCGCATGGCCAGGCGGCTCAGGAAACCCAGGACGAAGACAGCCGAGGCCATGCGGTGCAATCCAGCGGCCACCGCGCGGACGAAATCATCGAGGGCCATCATCGACAGACGCCAGTGAGCCAGCAGAAGAAACGCCGGCCAGATTGCCGCCAGCAGCGCCGTCAGAGCGAGCGCCTCGACCGTCAGGAAGAAGCAGTCGGTCTGAGTCTGGCGGACCTTCTCGGAACCGACCTTGATCCGGGCATGGACCCGGCGCCGCAACGTCATCACGGCCCCGACGAGCGCTGCGGCGAGGACGTAGATCATGGGGTTCGCGGACAGATCGTTCCACAGCGTCAGGGCGGCCTTCTGCCAGTTCAATGGAGAAACAAGCCAGAGAAACGCTCTGGCAGCCTGCCCGACATGGGACAGGCCCGGCATGCGATCGCTCTTGACCCACAGGACATTGGCGTCGATGAAGTCCGAGAACTCCTCGACGGTCTTGACCAGCAGCCGCTCGCTGCTGTCCAGATGAGCCAGACGCGTGGCATAATCCCAGTAGTGGTCCGAGATGGCCCGGAGCAACTTTCGCTGGCCTTCGTAATAGTCGGCCGCCTCCCTCATGACCGCATCCCGCTCGCCTTCCGAAAGGCCGGCGTCCAACCTCGCGGTGACAGCCTCCAGTTCATCGGTCAGGTCGCCCAGTTCGGACCATTGTCTGTCGTAGGCCGTCGCTTGAAGCTGTGACGAGACGATGTCGGAGGGACGATCTCGCATGCGTTGCTGGCGCTCACCGATGTTCGGGAGCTTGTCTCGTTTGCCCAGCAGCAGGATGCCTATCGAGTCGGTGACCCTGCCGGCCGTCTCGATCTGGCTGCGGATATCGTCGAAGTCGTTTCGCGTAGTCGCCAGGGTGGCGTCCACGGTTTCGGCGTACCTCGTGACTCCCTGAATTTTCGCAACGAGTTCCGCCTGTTCCTGCGCCAGTTCGGCATTCCTCTCGACGATCGGCTGGAGCTCCGGACGGGCTGATTTGGTTTCTTCCTTGGCGCGGAAGGCCTCGCTTCGAGCGATCTGGGCGGCCTGCTGCCGCAGAACTTCCGTCCTTTCCTGCCAGAAATCCACCCGTTTCTGAGCGGTCGCCAGTTGCCGGGTCGCCAGGTCCCGGCGGGCGGCGAGCAGTTCGTTGGTCGCATCGTACGACAGCAGTTCTTTGGCATTGGCATCGAGCCGATTCTGCAGGGCATTTCGCTCGGCCGCCAGAAGCGTGTGGTTGGCCTGCTCCGATTCCGTCTGTTCGGCCTGCGCTTCGAGGATCCTCTGGATCTCTTCGAGCCGCTGACGTGCGGTGTTGGATTCCTCCGGGATCTTGGCCCTTCGATCGGCGCGCCTGCGCGGCTCTTCCTCCAGTTCGGCGGCCTTCTTACGGGCTTCCTCCAGGGCCACAAGGGCCTGTGCCAGACTCTGCTCAGCCTGGGTCAGGGTCAGGTCCGGGGGGGCCTCGGGCGTGGCACTGACGGCCGGCTGCGCCAGCGATTTCCGGATCTCCTCCAGCGTCGAGGGTGCGTTCTGAATGGTCTGGCTGTACTGCCGATCCTTCTCCGCCAGTTCCTGGGCCAGTTTCAACTGGGCCAGGGCCTTGTCGTAGATCTCGGTCAGTCGGGCCTTGACGTCATCGGTCAGATCCTGTGAGTCGGCAATTTGCTTCTTCTGGGCGCTGATCGTTTCGGCGGTGACCACAGGGACGGCTTTGGTCGTCTCGGCGCCGGTAGGACCTGGCTGATTGACCTCGGCCGGAGTGGTCGAGATCGCCTCCGACGGCTGTGCGACCAACCTCGGGCAGGCAGGCGATAGAACGATAGCTGCGAGCAGAATCAGGTATGCTGTCATAGCCCTGGGATTGCTCGAATTCATGCTGACCATACGGATCTCCAAAGCGGCCCTCTGATCCCGGTCGTCGGGAGCCCCCATCTGTGATATGCGCGACGCAGCGCGACAGAATCCAATTCATCTTATGGGTTCCCAGTGTACTTGGCCACCGGTCGCATAGACAGCAAAAACCCGTCCGAAGAAACGCCCGTACCACACCAACTCACAGACGATATATGGGACCATTCCGATTGGATCGTCAGGGTGCATGAACTGGAAATGGGCGGCTCGAAATGATATAATGTATCGGTTCGTCGGAACGCCGGCCGGGACGGTCGCCTGCCTGCACTTCGACGAGTCTGCGGGGCAGATGTGAGGTTGGGTCGGTGTATGAAACGGGGGCCTTGGGCGAAGATGAATCGGCGCGTGGTTGTACGATGTCGCGAGGCCGCCGTGCAGAAGCCGAGTGCCCTCGCGGGTGTGTTGATTGTCTGGTTGGCGGCGACCCAGGGGCTCGGTGCTGAGGCGGTGCTGCTCAAGAGCCGCCGGTTCGTTCCCACGACCGGCCTGGACGGACTGGCATCGGTCCGGCAGGATCATCGATCGGAGCGAATCCACGCCATCGTGCAACTGGACTCCGTGCCGACAGTGGAACAGAAGGCGACACTGGCCCGGTCGCAGGTCCGGCTGCTGTCGTATATCCCCAACCATGCGTGGCTGGCGAGCTTTCCCTTGAGGGCGGCCGAGGGAATTGTCGCGATCCCGGGCGTCCGGGCGCTGGCCAAGATCGAGCCGCAAGACAAGATCGATCCGTCCCTGCGCGACGGGGGGGTCAACACCCATTCAAGAACCACTGATGGCGCCGTCCGGCTGATCGTGACGCTCTTCGAGGACGCCGACGTGGCGGAGGCGGTGGCGACAAGCGTCCGGCTGGGCGGACAAATCGTCGGATACGCCGACGCCGGTCGGGCCATCGTCCTGTTGTTGCCCGTCAATGGCATTGCCCGCCTGGCTTCGTGCGACGACGTCAAGTGGATCGATCAGCACTACGCGTCGGTGGACCTGAACGATGGAGTGCGGGCGGCGACCAACGTCGAGGCGGTCCAGGAGCCGCCCTACGACCTGAGCGGGTCCGGTGTTGTCGTCGGCCAGTGGGAATCGGGCCATCCCGACGCCAACCATGTGGACCTGATCGGGCGGGTGATGAACGTCGATGACGACGGCTGGCTGGGCGATCACGCCACCCGGGTGGCTGGTACGCTCGTGGGCGATGGAAGCCTGCTGGCCGGCCGCCGCTATCGAGGCATGGCCCCGGCGGCGATGCTGGTGTCGTTTCGCGCCTGGGACAACGTCGCCCATCTTCGCCAGCAATACGAGCAGGCCATCGATCTGTACGGCATTGACATCTCCAACAATTCATGGGCCAAGGTCGAGTGGCATGTCTACAAGGATTACTGCGCCGCCTTGGACGAGATCGTCCGAGGAGGCCTGGGCAAGCCCGTATCGATCGTCTGCGCGGCCGGCAACGAAGGCGGCTGGGCCACGATCGTCTCGATGGCGGTCGGCAAGAACGTCATTACGGTCGGGGCCACGAATTCCGACGACGGCTCGATCTGGTCGTCGAGCAACAAGGGACCGACGGCGGATGGGCGGATCAAGCCCGACTTGATGAGCCCCGGCTGTGAGGCCCGCAAGGGCTGGGGCGTCTGGTCGACGCTGCCGGGCAATCGCTACGGTTCCGGGTGCGGCACCTCGATGGCGGCGCCGTCGGTGTCGGGGACTCTGGCCCTGCTCCTGGAGGACTGGCGCGCTGCATACGAGACCGATCCGCTGCCCTCGACGCTCAAGGGCGTCCTGATCCACACCGCTGCCGACCTGAGCAGTCCGGGGCCCGACTATGCCTCGGGATACGGCTCGATCGACGCCGGGCGGGCCGTCGAGTTCACCCGCGCCAATACGCTCGATGCGCTCATCATCGAAGGACGCATTGAGACGCCGGACCGGCAGGATGCCTATACGCTGGAAGTCTTGCCAGGACGCGGTGATCTGAAGATCACTCTGGTTTGGGACGATTTTCCCGCCGACCCGCTGGCGGCGATGGCTCTGGTCAACGATCTGGACCTTGTCGCGATCGATCCGGCGGGGCGGCGCCACTTCCCCTGGACGCTCGACCCCGGCTTGCCCGGCGACCCGGCCCGACGCGACCGGGAAGACCATACCAACAACGTCGAGCAGGTCTGTGTTGCCGACCCACTCGAGGGCTCCTGGCGGATCGTGGTGATCGGTACGACCGTTCCGCAGTGCGAACAGACCTATTCGCTGATCGCCGATGGTGGGTTGAAAATAGTCGAGTAGCGCCATGCCCGATGTGCGGAGCTTGAATTGGATGGGGATTTCGGGTATCATAATGGTCTGTGAGAAAGGTTCCTCCGGCCGAGGCAAATGCAGAGATCAAAGAGCAAAAATCAAAATAGCGGAATCCGCCTGCGGCGGATGACTTCCTCCGTTTTGCACTTTGCTGTTTGATTCTTGCTTTGATCCTGAAGGATATGGATATGAATAGACTCGTTGTGACGCTGATCGTTTGGACGCTGACCGTTCCCTGTGCCGCGAGAACGATCTCGGTGGATGCCGATGGCTCGGCCGACTACCCGACCATTCAGCGGGCGATCGATGCGTCCCGGGATGGCGATGTCATCGTGGTCCGGCCGGGGACGTACCGCGAACGGATCGCGTTCCTCGGCAAACGCATAATCGTTCGCAGCGACGACCCGGACGACCCGGCGGTGGTGGGGGCAACGGCGATCGTCGGACCGTCCGGCTCCAGCGTCATCTTCGATTCCGATGAGACGAGTCAATCCGTTCTTGAAGGCTTCACGATCACCGGCCACGGCGTTTCCTGCGTGGGATCGGCCCCAACGATCTCGAAGAACATTATACGCGACTGCGAGGGCGCCGGGATTGCCGGCCAGCGCGAAGCGACGCCGACCGTCGTCGGCAACACCATCGTAGCCAATGCGCTGGACGGCGTCTACGCGTGTAGCGGCCTGATCGAGGGCAATACGATCTCCTACAACAGCGCCGGGCTGGGCTACTGTCACGGAACGATTCGCGACAATGTGATCTCGTACAACACCGAGGCCAGCGGGCTGTACTTCTGTGATGGCTGGATCGTCGGCAATCGGATCGTCGGCAACGTCGCGGTCCCCGACGGCGGCGGGCTCTATGACTGCAATGGATCGATTGAGAACAACATCATTGCAGGCAACCGGGCTGCGGGAGAAGGCGGGGGCCTGTATGCGTGCACATATCGGATCTGCAACAACACGATCGTCGGCAACGTCGCCGGCACCTATGGCGGCGCGTTGAGCCGCTGCTCGGGGACGGTTTGCAGCAACATTCTTGCCTTCAACGAAGCGCCTTTCACCGGCGGCATCTATGGCCCGTGCACCAACTCCTACAATGCCTTCTGGAGAAACGACGGCGGCGATTTCGGCAACAATGCGACGTTGGGAACCGAAGACTTCGTCACGGACCCGTTGTTTGCCGTCGAAGGTCGCTGGGATGACAACGGCACGCCCCAGCCTGACGACGACGTGTGGATCGATGGAGATTATCACCTGCGTTCGCAGGCCGGTCGATGGGACCCGACGGCGCGGCGATGGGTGGCCGACAGCGAGACGAGCCAGTGCATCGATGCGGGCCCGGAGGACGCGGACTACACCGCCGAGCTGTGGCCGCACGGCCGGCGCATCAACGTGGGCGCCTACGGAGGCACCCCGCAGGCCAGCATGTCGTTATCCGATGCGGAGCATCCGGCGGACCTGGACCATGACGGGCTGGTTGAGCCGGACGATCTCGTGCGGTTGGCGGCTATGTGGCTGGCGCAGGACGATCTGCTCGCCGAAGACATCGATCGGAACGGCGCGGTGGACTTCCGGGATTTCGCCGTCTTGGGACAGGTCTGGCGAGGGACTGCTCCGACGACGCCGGTCCCGCCGACACCGAATCCGATGACGTGGGCCGCCGTTCCGTATGGAACCGGACCCTATTCGATTGCCATGGCCGCGACGGTGGCGACATCCGGGGATGGGACCGAAGTCGAGTACTACTTCGAGAACGCCCAGCATCCGGAGTTCAACAGCGGGTGGCTGGCGTCTACCGCCGGGCAGCAACCGCAGTGGGAGCAGACGGGGCTTCTGCCGATGACACTCTACTGGTATCGAGTCAAGGCGAGGAATCGGGGCAACCGGCTGGAGACCGACTGGTCCGAGACCGCCCGCGCCAGCACGTTGCAGGACGACACCACATCGCCGTCGCCGAACCCGATGACGTGGGAGACCGAGCCCTATGGTTCGGCGTCGAACGCGATTCGCATGGTCGCCACCGAGGCGACGGACGCCAGCGGCGTCGAATACCAGTTCGAGTGTACGTCGCATCCGGCTTACAGCAGCGGATGGCAGGACAGCCGAATCTACGAAGTGACGTCTGTGCCGCATGGACACTACACCTTCGAGGTTCGGGCCAGGGACAAGTCGCCCAATCAGAATACGACGCTCTTTTCGCTGTCGGCGACCGCCGACCTGCAACCACCGACGCCGGACCCGATGAAATGGGAGTCGGAGCCCAAGGAAGTCAATGTCGGTGGGGGAAGTCTCAATTACTACGCGACGATGACGGCCGTCGAGGCCGTCGATGAACGAGCCGATGTCGAGTATTTCTTTCAGTGCACGACCGAGTCGGGCTTCAGCAGCAAGTGGCAGAGTTCCAGGGAGTATTCCGTACTGATCGGGCGTTCCGGCCAGGCCCATCGGTTCCGTGTCAAGGCCAGAGACACCTCGCCCGGACACAACGAAACCGGCTGGTCATCCGTGGTGATGGCCCGGTAGGGGCGAATCATCATTCGCCCGTACCAGGTCTCTATTGTGGATT
>JAAYBA010000066.1 GCA_012719085.1 Planctomycetota bacterium | reverse complement strand
GCTCTGGCAGAAGACCAAAGACCTCAAGGCCGACGCCTGAACCCCGGTCGCTTCTCCCACGGTCGGCAATCGCCTTGAAGAGAGGCGCGAAAAGCGATACAATCAGGTGGGCTTCTCTTTTCGGGAGGATTACTGGTATGCAGGTGCAGTTGACGGCGGTATTCAAGGAAGTGGCAGAAGGCTATATCGGATTCGTTGAGGAACTGCCGGGCGCCAATACCCAAGGTGCTACATTGGAGGAGGCTCGGGCAAATCTGGCAGAGGCCATTCAATTGGTTCTGGAGGCCAATCGCGCGTTGGCCCAGGAGGCCCTCGAGGGCCAGGATGTGATCCGCGAGCCCGTCACCATTACGGCCGCATGAAGCGGCGAGACTTGATCCAACACATTATGCTCCAGGGTGGCCAGCTTCTTCGCGAGGGGGGCAATCACACCATCTTTGTCCATCGCGCCACCCGAAAGGCGGCAACAGTTCCGCGACACCGTGAAATCAGCGATTTCCTGGCCTGAAAGATCTGTCGCGATCTTCAGATTCCGGAACCATAATCGCGCGGTCCGGCATCTGTATCGTGAAGCTGGTGCCGAGCCTGTGGGACGCCACGTTCCCAAGGGAGCGGGGAGAGATTGACAGACGCGGGCGAATCGGCTAAAAGCGCTGTTCATGGCGTCGAGAAGAGATGCTGAATCGCAATTCCAATGATCCCGAGTGTGGTGTATGAATATCGTTGCGGTGGATATTGGCAATACGAACGTGTCGGTCGGACTGTTTCTCGACGGCAAGGAGGAGTCGATCCAGTCGCTGCCGGGAGCGGGCGAGGCTGACCTGCGGGATTGCCTGGTCTCCGCCTGGCAGAAGGTCCCCGTTCTGGAGTCTTCGACGCAGGGCAAGCGGGATGGCGTGATCGTCGTCAGCAGTGTCAAGCCGGCGTGGACCGAACTCGTCCGGCGGATGGCCGAGGAGTCCCTCGGCGAGGAGATTCGTGTCGTAGGCGAGGACATCCCGCTGCCCATGTCGGCCTGGGTGGATGAGCCGGAGAAGGTGGGCGCCGACCGGATCGTCTCGGCGGCGGCCGCCTATGCCGTGGTGGAAGACGCCGTGGTGGTGGCTGATTTCGGCACAGCGGTGACGATCGATCTGGTCGATGCCAAGGGTGTCTTCCAGGGGGGCGTCATCTGTCCCGGCTTCGAGATCAGCGCGCAGGCCCTGAAGGACAACACCGCGAAACTGCCCAAGGTGGTCGTGCACCGGCCGACGACACCCTACGGCAAGAACACGGCCGACGCGATCAACTGCGGCCTGTACTATTCGATCATCGGGACGCTGGAGGAGATCGTGCGGCGCTACGCCGAGGAGATCGGGCACTGGCCGCAGACCGTCATCACCGGCTCGGCCGCTGCGATGATCAAGGACGATTGCCCCTTCGTTGACAACTACGTCCCTCACCTCGTCGTCAAAGGCATCGTCCTGGCCTACGTCAAGCACCTCGAAAGCCAAAGCGAGATGGACTGAGATCATGGGCCTCTTCGCGGCGCTCATGACCGGACCGGGGGCAGGGGCGATTGCCACGATCCTGCTCGTCGGCGAGTCGGCGCACAGCGTTCTGTCGGAGATCTCCCAGGCGTCCGGGAACAGACCATTCGCCTTTGAAACCGGCCGCATTCTGCTCGGCCACATCGTCGACGGTGGCGACACGGTCGATCAGGTCACCATCGGCTGCGAGGGACCGGGCACGTTCGCCATCCACTGCCACGGTAATCCGCTCATCGTCGAACGGATCATGAAGCTGCTGCAAGGCCGCGGCGTCGAGTTGCTTGCCGCCGAAGGCCTGTTGGCCCGGACCTTTGCCGGCGAGCGACCGGATGACTCGATCGTCGTCGAGGCCAAATTGGCGATGACGAAGGTCAAGACCCTGGAGGGCGCCCGGATGATCGCCGCCCAGATGGAAGGGGGGCTGTCGCAGAAGGTCCGCCAGTGGTCGCTCGAAATCGATTCGGTGCCGCCGGACGAGATCGCGCGCCAGGCGAGGCAGATCTTGCGTGACAGCGAGATCGCTCGGCCGATTGTCTCCGGCTGCACGCTTGCGCTGATCGGGCCGCCCAATACGGGCAAGAGCACGCTGCTGAACGCTTTGGCCGGATGCGAGAAGGCCATTGTCACGGACATCGAAGGCACCACGCGCGACTGGGTCGCTTGCGAGATTCTCATGGGCCCTCTGGCGGCCACCGTCATCGACACGGCGGGTCTCGACGCCAACGTGGTTGCGGCCGGCAGCGATGAGATCGACCCAGCCGCCCAGGCCCGGAGCATCGAAGTTCTTCATCGCGCCGACCTGGTCTTGCTGGTCCTGGACCTCAGCCGGCCGGAGGTCCACATCGACGCCAAACTGCTCGAAACACTGGCCGGCAAATGCGTCCTGACCGTCCTGAACAAGTCCGATCTGCCGCCACGTCTCGACCCCGCCGCGATGCCCGCCGGTCTGGGCGAGCCGGTCCGCATCAGCGCCAAGCAGGCCACCGGCATCGACGACCTGATCGCCGCGATTGGTTGCACTCTCGGTATCGCCGACTTAGACCCCCACACCCCCATCGCCTTCACCCCCCGTCAGCGAGCCCTGCTCGAACGCCTGGCATCCGCCGACGCCCCCTCCGATCCCGCCGCCATAATCGCCACCCTCCACCATGGCCCAATTCGACATTGATCGTTGGCCTGCTTGGCAAAGGTCGGCACCGAGGTCAGACTCCAGCAGGACGGCAGACGAGAACGATCACGTGGATTTCTGCCGGCCGGTGCGTGTCTTTCGAGCCACCTTACCAGGGGCGGTTTTCTTGTGCTCGGCCTCTTTCCTGTACCTGGGACGACCGGGTTTCCTGGACACGTTGATTTCCGAGACGATGTTATCCAACGTCATCCCAGCAAACAGTTCCTCTCGCTGGGCGGTGTAATCGCCGTAACCTGCGGTGTACTGATTGATGAATCTCAGCGTATCGACGATCCCGATCTCTCGGTACAGTATCCTCATCGCCTCGGCGGTGATCTGGGCCAAAGGTCGTGCTTCTCGAATCATTGCTCAAGCTCCTCTATCAGTTCCACAGGTGAAACCGGTCGTGTCTTGAGGCCGGCCACCGCTTTTGCCTTCTGAAGAAACCTGTCATCGCAGGTACAGAAGCGGTCCGCCGTGGCTTCTTCGGCGGATGCCAAGTGCAGGGAATCCAGTGGTTTGACGCCAAGCGTCACGAATTCCGCGGCCCGTCTCTCCACGTGTTCGCTCAACGGGACGAACAGGCGTGCCCTTGAAAGTACCTCCAACGCATATCCCCGGCGCGCGCTGCTTGGACCTTTCCCGATCTCGAAGAGCAAGACCTCCGATGAAACCAACTCAACGCCGCCCGACTCCAGAAGGCGAAGCAGGCTCAGTATTGCCTCGCCTTCCAGGATGATCCGAGTGCTGGCCCTGCTGTCCAGCGGCCGCTGCAGGCTGCAATTGTCGAGGTATATCCTCATTCAGTTGAGTATACCGCGCGCTGCCGCGTCCGTCTACGGTCAATTGCAGACCGTTGAGAAACGGGCGGGTTGGGGTATAATCGCGGGATGGTGCAGCCCAAGGACAATTTGACGCCGGCGATGCGGCAGTTTCATCACTTCAAGGCCAAGCACCCGGACTGCATTCTGTTCTTCCGGATGGGCGATTTCTACGAGACGTTCTTCGACGACGCGAAGACCTGCTCGAAGGTGCTGGGCCTGACGCTGACCAGCCGGGGCAAGAACGGTCCCGACCCCGTCCCGCTGGCGGGCGTGCCCTATCATGCGGTCGACGGATATCTCAAGAAGATGCTCCAGGCGGGCTTTCGCGTCGCGGTCTGCGAGCAGGTGGAAGACCCCAAGACCGCCAAGGGCGTGGTCAAGCGGGACGTCGTCCGCATTGTCACGCCGGGCACGCTGACCGACGACATGCTGCTGGAAGACAAAAAGGACAACTTCCTCTGTGCGATCCATCTCGACGCCAGGGGCCATGCCGTGGTCAGTTGGGTCGATATCTCGACCGGGCACTTCTTCGTCCAGCGCGTCCCCGAGCGCGACCTGCTCGACGAATTGCAGCGGCTGACGCCTGCCGAGTGCCTCCTGGCCGATCGGCGGGGCGAGCTTTTCGACACCGAGACGCGCCGGCTCTCGGCCGACATCGGGCGGCTGACCCGTGCCATCGTCACGGAGCGGCCCGGCTGGTACTTCGATCCGTACCAGGCCCGCCAGCGACTGCTCAAGCACTTCGGCGCCGCCACCCTCGAAGGCTTCGGCATCGGCGACAGCGACCAGGACCTGATCCCGCCGGCCGGCGCGGTGATCGAGTATCTCAACGAGACGCAGAAGACCGCGCTGGGCCACATCCAGAGTCTTCGCAAGATCAGCCGGAGAAACTTCCTCCAGGTCGATCCGACCTCGCTGCGGTCGCTCGAAATCCTCCAGACGATTCGCGGCGAGACCCGCAGAGGCTCGTTGCTGAGCTGCCTCGACGAGACGCTCACCGGCATGGGCGGGCGGATGTTTCGCCACTGGCTGTGCATGCCGCTCTGCGACGTCGAGGCGATCGAGGCCCGGCAGGACGCCGTCGAGGAGTTGACGGGCGCCGTCGATAAGCTGACCGAGCTGCGCGGGCGACTGGGCAACATCGCCGACACCGAGCGGATCGCCGCACGCATCAGCACGTTCCGCGCCGGCCCGCGTGACATGCTGGCCCTGGCCGGCACGCTGGGTCAGATTCCGGCGCTGCGCGAATTGCTGGGCGGGCTCGAAGCAGGACTGCTGCGGAACCTGGCCGAGCGATGCGACAGCATGGACGAATTGGCGCATCTGCTGGAGGCGGCCATCGACTCGGACTGTCCCGTCCACCTGCGCGACGGCGGGTTCATCCGGACGGACTTCTCGGCCGAGCTGGACCGTCTGCGTTCGATCTCCAAAGACGGCCAGAGCTGGCTGCGCGACTACCAGAAGCAGCAGGTCGAGCGGACCGGCATCGCGAACCTGAAGGTCGGCTACAACAAGGTCTTCGGCTACTACATCGAGATCTCGCATGCCTCGTCTGCCAAGGCGCCGCCCGACTATGTCCGCAAGCAGACGATCAAGAACGCCGAGCGCTACATCACCGAGCCGCTCAAGGAGTACGAGAACGAGGTGCTCACCGCGCAGGACCGCGCGCTGGAACTGGAGCAGCGATTGTTCGAGGACGTTCGGCAGGAGGCGGCAACCTATGTGCCGCGATTGCAGCAGCTCGCCGAGACCGTCGCCCAGTGCGATTGCCTCGCCTCGCTGGCCCACCTCGCCGCCCGGCGCAAGTACGTTCGGCCCAGAATCACGACCGACACGCGGATCGTTATCCGCGACGGCAAGCACCCCGTCCTGGCCGAGACGCTCGGCGCCGAGTTCGTGCCCAACGACGTCGAGCTGGGCGCCGGGTCCGGTGACATCGCCGTCATCACAGGCCCCAACATGTCCGGCAAGAGCACCTACATCCGCCAGACCGCGCTACTGGCGCTGATGGCCCAGACCGGCTCGTTTCTCCCCGCCAAGGAGGCCGAGATCGGCCTGGTCGATCGCATCTTCACGCGGGTCGGCGCCTCCGACGAGCTGACGCGCGGCCAGTCGACCTTCATGGTCGAGATGACCGAGACGGCCAACATCATCAACAACGCCACCGCCCGGTCGCTGGTGATCCTCGACGAGGTGGGGCGCGGCACCAGCACGTACGACGGTCTGGCCCTGGCCTGGGCGATCACCGAGCACCTCGCGACGAAGGTGACGTGCCGCACGCTGTTCGCGACGCACTACCACGAGCTGACCGAGCTGGCGGAGCTGTTCGCCAACGTCCGCAATCTGAACGTCGCGGTCCGCGAGTGGATGGACGAGGTGGTCTTCCTGCATCGCATCCTGCCGGGCGGCACCGACAAGAGCTACGGCGTGCACGTCGCCAAGCTGGCCGGCATCCCCAAGTCGATCCTCCGCCGCTCGCAGGAGATCCTTGAAGAGCTCGAATCGACGTTTGCCAAAGAGGCCACCGGCGACCGTCTCGCCCGACACAAGACCAAAGAGCCCGAAGGCGACGCCCTGTTCGTCCAGAAGCACAAGTCCGTCCTCGACCGCCTCGCCACCATCGACCTCGACAACCTCACCCCCCTCGAAGCGATCAACCTCCTCAATCAGATCAAAACCGAGATCGCCGGCGACCACGATTCGAGCAGTGGATAGGACTGACCGGGAACGGACGTGCCTCAGATACGCATGATTTCTTCGAGTCGAACGACGAGTCCGGGCAGATCCTCCGTGACCGTTCGCCATACGATGTCGAGGTTCACATCGAAGTATCCATGGATGAGCCGGTCGCGCATTCTGGCGGTCTTCTTCCACGGCAGATCGGGGTGCTCCTGGCGAAAGGTGGGTGAGATGCCCTTGGCGGCCTCGCCGATGACCTCAAGCAGGTGGACCAACGACAGACATAGCTTGCGGTCGGTGTCCAAGCTCGATCTCTGCTGACCGCGTGCCATCTCCATCGCTTCACGGGCCGCATCGCGCCTGTGGCCAAGTCGGGTCTTGTCATCCACGTACATACTGCACCTCCGCCTGGGCGATGACTCTGTCGCGGAAGTAGCGGCTCAGGTCCTCCGGGGTCCGCAGGTCTGCCTTGCGTCCGGCGAAGAGGGCCGACAACTCGTCTTCCATGTCGGACAGCCGGAAGAAACTCGGCACATGGCCCGGCTCGAGGTTCACGAGGACATCGACATCGCTGTCCGGGCCGAAATCGTCCCGCAGGGCCGAGCCGAAAAGCGCCAGCCGCACAATGTGATGCCGCCGACAGAAATCGGCGATCTGGTCTCTATCGATATCGAGTTTTCCGTTCATATGCAGATGCCTCGAAGGCGATCTTATCCTTCACAGCCACCAGCGTCAACACACGCGCGATCAACCGTGTCCATCCAGAGTTCAAGGCAAGGCCACTTCGGACACAGCGGGCCGAGGCTGCCACGGTGATGCTCGGAATATCTTCACGCACACCGGACAAGCGCTTTCTCGCCCTCGATGTGGCGTCGGGCGATCTCAGCTTTCTGTGTACCAGAAGTAGACGCCGGGACGTAACTCGGTGCGCTGTTCATCGTACATCCCTGGCCCGGACGCGGGTGTTTCCATTTTCGTATCGCCGATCACCAGGCCGAATGTCCCGGCTTTGCTTTGGTCCCAGCTCAGACGCACGCAGGGCCTGCCCTCGGCGTCGAGTTCCAGTCGAACGTTGTCCGTCAGGTACCTCAAGACCTTCGGCTGCTCCTCCTTGCTGAGATATCGGCCGGGGCGAGGTGTGTCGTAGTTCCGATCCTCCATACAGTCGTTCGGATCCAGCGACATCGCCCACGCCTGGAGGGCGTCGATATCGGTCCACAACTCCAATTGTGTGACGAGACCTCGGGCGAACAACCCGTGGCCATACGGCGTCTTGCCGGTCCAGAACAAGACGTAAGCGATGACAATCCCGACGGCTACAGCCAACCATAGGCCCGCCATTGTCTTTCGCCTGGCGCGCAGGCTCCGTACGAATCGCATGCAGGCCGCCATGAGCAACACCGCCCATGCAACAAGAGCGCCAAGAGATAACAGAGAGACAAGCGCAACCGACATGAGAAAACCGCCTATCCAGGCAGCCAGTCCCAATGGTCCCAGAATGACGCCGGACAACACCGCCAGTCCCAGCAGCCACGCCTTGACGTGGTGCCTATCGATCCAGCGTCCGCCAGAGATTCGGGGTCCTCGCTCTGTATCCACAGTCATCCGCATTTGTCCTGGTTCAAACGTGGCACGCCGGCGTGAACGGGCACCTTCCCCGGCTGCCATCCTCGTATTCGCGGGATGGTTCCGCACGATGCGATCGTCTCAATCGCGGTGCGACCATCGTAGTCACAAGGCTGTCGAAGAGCAAGGAAGCATTTGGGGATGGTCGTCTGTAGTAAAGACGAACGGCCCGCCATCCCCAAGCCCTGCGGGCTTGAGGCTGCCACCCGCCGCGCCCGTTCCGGCGTGAGGCAGCTCCGGCGGTCAGTTGGGGATCCAGATTTTGCGGGCGTTGATCAGCTCGATCCGCGGGCTCAGCATCAGCGGCGTCCGGGTCTTCGTGTGGAAGATCAGGCCCTTGTAGGCGGTCAGGTACTGGTAGTTCGTCGAGAAGATGCCGCCCTGGGCGCAGACCACCAACGGCTCCTCGACCTTTCTGAGAAGCGTCTCGAAGTCGTTCGGCTCGACGGTAATGATGGCCCCGGAGGCCTTGATCGCATTGGCGATGGCCGCCGCAGCGGCGGCACCGGCTACAGCACCGTCCGTCATGTTCAGCGCCTCCCTCGCATCGTTTGCGGCAACGGAAGTCCCTATTCGGCCGTCCAGACCTGGGGCTCGGGCGAAGCGACGTCGCAGTACTCGATCCGGTAGGGCGTGATTTCGAGGACCCCGTACTTCGGGTCGTCCGGGCCGTCGAAGATCTTTGCGAGCATCTCGGTCCAGAAGCCGTGACGGGCTTCGCGGCTCGTGTCGAGCCGGGCCCGGCCCTGGATTTGAAGGTAGGGCACCATCTCGCGCGGGTCGCTGACGCCGCAGGTCAGATGGACCTCGGGGTTCCTCTCGATCTGCCTGACCTTGCGGGCCTCGACGAAGGTCGCGCAGCGGATGACCATGTCCCGCGAGGCCACGGTCATGACGTAGCGGACCCAGGGCTTGCCGTCCTCGGTGATCGTGGCCAGTCCGGCCAGTTGCGGCTGTCTGAGTATGGCGGCGATGCGTCGGGTCAAATCGTCCACGTGCGGACTCCTTTCACGGCTTGGGCCAGGTGCGGAGGGCCTCGATGCACTCGATCATGGCCCGTCCGTTGTGGTAGCCGGCCTTCCAGGGGTTGGCCTTGTCGCCTCGCGCCCGCCCGTCCGGCGTGATGCTGCTGTGCCATTCCCCATGCTCCCAATCGACCATCTCGTTCTCGATGAACGCGAACGTCTTCTCGAAGACGGCAAGATACCTGGCGTCGTTCGTGGCGCGGTACATGCGCAGCGCGCTGACGATCGCCTCGGCCTGGACCCACCAGGACTTCTCGCGGTCGTCGGCGGGCCGGTTGAAGTCGCCGGTGTAGTAGAACCCGCCGTTGGCCTCGTCGTAGCCGTATTTCAGCGAGTAGGCCCACAGCGTCTCGTACAGGTCCATGAACGGCCCGTTGGACAGGCCCGCCGCATCGCACGCCTCCATCAGCAGCCAGACGTTCTCGATGTCGTGCCCGTACGAGACGCGGGCGAAGTTGCCATCCAGTCGGGCCGTCCAGTCACGATCGTATTTGTCCGTGCACGCGCCGAGCGTCTTGCGGACCACGGCGTTGCTCTCGATGTGGATCAACTCGATCAGCCGCTCGCGCGCGACGCGGAGCCGGCTGGCCTGATAGAACGTGGTCATCGCCTCCATCAGGTGCAGGTGCGTGTTCATCAGCTTCAGGCCGGCGGGCGCCCCCATGTACGAGTTCTCCTCGGCCGGCGTGGGCGTCCAGTCGGGCTCGAACGATTCGAGATAGCCGCCATGCACCTTGTCGTGAGCCTTCTCTTCGAGCAGATGAAAGAATTTCGTCGCGAACTCCAGCACGTCTTCCCTGCCGCTGGCGAGGTAGTACTCCGACATCGCGTAGAGAGCGAACGATTGTCCGTAGAGGTGCTTTCGCGGCTTGAGCTGTCGTTCGCCGGCAGCGTCCACCTCCCAATAGAACCCCCCGTGCTCGGCGTCCCACATCTTCTCGACGAGGAACTTGTAGCCGTGTGCGGCTGCCTCCAGGTTCTCGCTCCGCCCATAGCCGGCGCGGGCCAGCCGCGCAAACAGCCAGACGGTGCGGGCCTGGCTGACGATCATCTTCGTACCGGGGCCCTTGGACTGGCCCTGCGGACCGAAGTGGATGATGTACCCGCCGTGCTCGCGGTCCAGGCTCTTGTCGAACCAGAACGGCGCGATGTTCTCGATCAGGATCTTCTCCAGCCGCGGCAGGTATCTGTCGGCCAGTGCCGCATCGTCATCCGCCGCATGCAGTGGACCGGACAGCGGCAATGCCGCCCAAACGAATAGCAGCAGGACGGCGCTCTGCATAGGGGCTCTCGCTCTCATGGCGCAACACTCCTTGATGGCATAGCGAACCTTGTGAGGCGACGTATCAGTTCCGGGCGCGTTTGAAGACGGCGATGCGGTCAGCGAAACTGACAAGCTCCCAGCCCTCGGCGCCCAGCCGGTCGAACTCCGTGTCGAGGTTGCGGGTCGCGATGACGCCGACCTGCTTGGCGGCATCGATCTGGCCGTCCGTCATCTGCGGATGAATGATCATGTCGCGTGTGTCGAGCACGCGGTACTCCCAGCGGCCGCTGCCGCCGGAGCCCGATTGCGCCTGTAGGGTCAGCGCGAAACCCAGCAGCCCTGCCACCGCGAGGATCGGGATCAACAATGACGATTTGCGTGTGTCCATAATGGTCTGCTCCTTCCGTGTCCTGCTGCACACGACCTATTGAATGCGTTGGTAGTGCTTGTCGGCGAAGTCCATGTACTGTTGCCAGTCGTAGTCGGTGACATCGTGCTTGCCGGAGCGGATGTGATAGCCGATCGTTCCCGCTACGGGCCGGCCGACCTCGGGCATCGCGTCGGCCGGCAGGCCGTCGGCGCCGAGCAATCTATAAACCGGGTCAGCGCCTTTGGCCGCCAGGAATTCGCCGCGCGGGTCGGCCCAGCGGTCCTCTTCGGCGCTGGCGACGTAGACGGGGCGCGGCGCCATCAGGGCGATCAGCATATGCTGATCGACCGGGCAGGCGGCCACGTTGTCGTTGTACTTCGTGAAGTTGTCGCAGAACCAATGGGGAAAGACGGTGTTGATCCGCTTGACGGTCTCGCCGAACTGCCGGCGTGACAGCGCCGCGCCGCCGCAGCCGGAGTTGTTCGAGATCACGATGGCGAATCGCTCGTCGGCGGCGCCGGCCCAGAGGCTGGTCTTGCCGAGCCGCGAATGGCCCATCACCGCCACGCGATTCTGGTCGATGTCCGAGTCGGTCTCGAAGTAGTCCATCGCCCGGCTCAGGCCCCAGGCCCAGGCAGCGATGGAGCCCCATTCATCGGGGCCCGGCTTGGTCTGGCCCGGCTGGTAGAACATCGGATGAATGCCGTTCTGAAACCCGTCGTCGAAGTCGGGATCGATGTCACCGTAGTAGATCGTCGCCAGGCCATAGCCTCGTCCGACGATCTGCTCGATGGGCCAGCGGCTTGCGGCCCGACCCCGACCGGCTTCCGTGGCTCTGTTGCCGGCCTGCTCGTCGCGCGTCCAGCTCCTGGTGATGCTGATCGCCGGGTCCGTGTGGATCGTATGGTTGCCCTGGAAGTTCAGGCCGACGAACAGCGGGCAGGGCCCTGTTCGCTCGTTGGGCAGGTAGATCAGGATCGTCATGTTGGGGTCCTGCTGTCGCCCGTTGAAGTAGACGGTGACTTCCTTGCGGGTGGCCTGGCCGGCCAGGGCGCTGCGGCTGACGGAGGTGGTCATGAACGTCATCTGTTCGGGCCGGCCGGGCGCGCGGCCGTAGACGTGCTCCTCGAACAGCCGGAACAGCTCCGGCCGACGCTTGTGCGACCACGTCGCCGCGTCCGTTACCTTTGTGCCGTCCAGGCACACCAGCGGGTCCGGCAGTGTGTACTTCGGCACCTTGGCCTCGTCGTAGTTGGCCTCCTGCGCGCTGGCGCAGCAGGCGAGTGTCAGCAGGGCGGCAAGGACGGTTGCGTAGATCGAATGTTGACGAGCGAACATGTGCGTGCCTCCTTAACAGTCGCAGTCGGCAGGGGCGAATCACCATCCGTCCCCGCAGGTCGTTTCGACCCAGCATGCCCCCCGCATGCCCCTTTTTCAAGCGAAAAGTCCACGGGGCCCCGTAGCCGTGGCCCCCCTGGGAGCGTAGAAGCGTGGACCAGCGTGAAGTGTGGAGCGGTAGGATGGGCTTGAGCCCATGCCGAACGGGACCGAGAACGGGACTGAGTGTGAAGTCGCAAGTGTGAAGCGTGAAGTGCGGGCGCCGTGGCCTCTGGCCTCTGGCCTCCAGTCTCCAGCCTGCCGCAACGCGAGATACGACAGAAGCCTGCTCCGAGCGAAGTCGAGGAGAGATTCGAGATACGGCCTTTTTCCCCTTGCCCCGCCCCCATCCTTCGCCGACAATACCTCCAACGACCACTGGCCGCAGAAACGCCCCGCCGTGCACCGAGGACAAGAGACGTGCGAAACCGAAACCCCGCGACGACGCGATGCGAAAATGCGAAGACCATGTGTGGGCTGTGAGGACGAAGACGACGACAGTCGGTGTCATTGTCCCGGCCGAGCAAATCAAGAAGTGCATCGCCGCGATTCGGGACCAGCTTGAAATCACAAATCGTGACTTCCGGTTGGGTCGGGCGGAAGTTGCCTGCGATCCGTTGTGCGGCCTGGAGAGCGTGTAGGTATGTTCCTGTTCTATGCGGACGAGACCGGCAATCGCGACCCTCGACTGGAGATTCCCCAGAAGAACGGGACGATCAAGCCGGGCGACTGGCTGTACGTGCTGACGGCGGTGAGCCTGTTCGAGCACCGCTGGCACGGCTTCGAGAAGACAATCAACCGCCGGAAGGGCGAGTTGACCCAGCGGATTCTGCGAGACAGGCAGGTTAGGCTGGAACTGGCCGACTGCGAGGTCAAGAGCAACTGGGTTCGCATCCTCAAGGAACGCCGGCGTCATCCGTTCCTGGGCAATTTGACAAGCGGCGAGTTGACGGACCTGATCGAATTGTACTACAGGCAACTGGAGCACCACCGTATGCACATCGTCTCGGTGCTCGTGGACAAACGGCATCTGCCCGACTACATGGACCAGGAGAAGCTGCACCGCAAGAGTTGGGAACTGCTGCTGGAACAAGTGGAGAAGCTGATGAGGGCCAAGTATGGGCGGCACCAGGCAATCATGGTCAACGACGATGTGAGTCTTCAGGCCAATCGGTCGCTGGCCATGAAGCATGCCTGGCTGCTGGACCAGGGCACGACGCGCGATACTTGGCTGCGGCACATCTGCGAGATGCCGATGTTTGTCCGAAGCGAACTTTCCAACGGCGTGCAACTGGCCGATTTGTGTAGCTACAACATCTACCGGGCTTTTCGGTACGGGGATCTGAGTTACCCGTTCTTTAACCGGATCAAGCCGTACATCTGGTCACAGAGTGAACCGGTGAAAAGGCCATTCTCCGGGCTGTATGTCTTTCCGGGCGGCAGTCCCTTGCGCGGTCTTCTGGATGCGTTTGAGAAAGAAAGAGCCTCGACGGAAAACGCCGAGGCTCCTGATGTTTGATGCCCAGCGGGGCGAACCCTATCGAGCCGACAAGCGGCACTGGGCTGATGTTCTTGTATCGGTACGATAGACTAACGGCTTAAGTTCAATTCGTCAAGCGGATTCTCCGAGCCGCGAATTCTACCAACGCATAAATCATAGCCGATGACCATCGAATTGCCAAGAGAAAAGCCGTAAAATGCTGATGATCAATGCCTTGCAGCAACAGGACAACCCGATTTTCGAGGCCCTTCGCAGCGAGTGCAGCACGGCCGTGGGCGAGGGTCTGTCCGCAGCAGATCCCCGATTTCTCCTTGCCCCGCCCCCATCCTTCGCCGACAATACCTCCAACGACCACTGGCCGCAGAAGCGCCCCGGCGTGCACCGAGGACAAGAGACGTGCGAAACCGAAACCCCTCAACAACGCGACGGAACAATGCGAAGACAAGGCAACCGTCCCATCGGATTCCGAGCCGTTGCGTTGTATTCTGAGGGTTGACCCCAACTGTACTTCAAAGCCGGGTGCGTAGAAGTCGAGGTGTGTCGACCTATTAAGGCACAATCTCAACTGGTTCAGGTCTGGGGATATCCGTAATTCTCTTCGTTTCCTCTGCAAAGTCTTTGTACAGCCGTTTGTCGCTGCGGATATTTCGTGCCAGTCTCAAGAGACTCTCGTAGTCCATAGAGGCAGGAGCGTCAGAATTGTCCGACAGATCGCGAAATGCCTCCGCAAGGTCGCCCGCGAATCGCTCCGAACTCACGGGCAGGCACCACAAGAAACCGGCCGTCCTCGCTGCAGGGTTCTGCAGGTCCCTGACGACCGCAACAATGTTGAGCGTCTCTGGTGTCTCGCTCTTGATTACCCTACGTGGAACGTAGAGTGCCCAGTGATACACCCGGCCTGCCTTGTGCGTGGACACAAGGTGGCGACCTACGGCATGGATCATCATATCAGGCGAGTTCTCATCTTCAAAGGCTACCGATCCATATATGTGCACTCCGGGTACGAAAAGGAGTCCGAACAAAGAAAGAGGTGCCTGCGGCAAGGGGCCTCCCCAGGTCAGGTGCGCATGGGCCTTGGCCGGGTCGGACTGGTCCGCCTCTCCGGACACAGTCCAGATGGCCAGGATGCTCCCATCTTCGAGCATGAAACCTGGCAGGACCTTCAACCTGCAACCTTGACGGTTTTGGGCCTGCAGGAAGTCGTCTCGCAGGATGCCCGCGGTTGCTTTGGAGTTCTCCTGAGTGTAATCGTCCGGGGGGTCGATGGCGAAGATGCCGGCCGGTGGCTCTTGATTGATCTCGATCTTGTCTGTTTCTGACTGGAGCAGCCACCCCGCCTCTGCGTGGTGGAGCCACCGTCGTGTGCGTCCGATCTCGCCGCTGATCGGGGATATCCAGATGTCATATCGCTGCCGCACTTCAGACTCGAAGGAGATTCGCCATTCCCTTCGCCAGATGTCGTACAACTGTCCATCGATCGTATCTTTGCCGATCTTAGTGTAGTACCTCAGATATTGAAGGACGTCCGGAAGGGCTGCATTCAGGGCAAGATCGGCCATTCTGCGTCTACGAAGCTCCTGCTCCCACGACAACAATCTAGCGAATCGGACAGTGCGTTTCTCATGGTCCATTCTCATGAGGTACTGTCCATCCCATACGGTCGTGACCGCTCCCCTGTAGGGTTCGAATGTGACCGGTCCCCCATGAGGTTCCGGTGAGTCTGCCACTTTTGCAAACGTGCCTTCGTGGTGTGTGTACTCTCTTATCTGTTCAAGATCGTACCAATACTCATAAATCTGCTCATACGCCTTCCCTTTCTTCAGCGTTGTGTGTACGTGGATCGTCCTGGCTTGGTTGATGGCTGCAATCGCGTCGGACAGGGCGTACGCTTTGCCCGCCGGATCGAATGGTCGCCAAAAAACCACGGCCGCCAGGACGACAGCAACCGCAGCCAGTCTCACCGGAGTGGTCCCAAGGATCGCTCTCAACAGGCTTGTGCGACCCGAATTCGCCGGCAGGGTGCCATATGCCGTCGATATCTCGGTCCAAAGGGCCTTGTCCACCTCGGGACTCGCCTTGAAGGACGCTGCCTGAACGAGTCCTCTTATCTTATCTTCCGGTTCCATGCTAAAGCCTCCCATTCAGGATCGACCGCAGTTTCTCGATTCCATGTCGATACCGGCCTCGCACCGTTGTGAGCGGGATGTTCTGAAGCCGTGCGATCTCGCGGAATTTCAGTTGCCCGTTCAGGTGCAGGGCGATTGTCTCCCGCTGTTCCTCGGGCAGCCGGGCCAGGGCCCGGCCCACCAGGCGCGACCGCTCGTCGGACAGAATCCGCCCGTCGGGTGGGTCGAAATCTGATTCCAGCGTCATCTCTTCATCCAGTGCCTGTCCTTGACGCCTGCGGGCGCGCATCCGGTCGCGGATGCGATTAACTACGCATGTGGCCAGGTAGGCCCGCAGGCTGCCACGCAACCGGAACCTGGCACCGGACTGGGCGAATGCGACGAACGCGTCGTGCACGACATCCTCGGCGGTGGCCGCGTCGTTCACCATCGCCATGGCCAATGTCAGCAGGTAGTCGCGGTACTTCTCGTAGATCCGCTGCAACGCGTCGATTCTGCCGGCCTTGAACCTCAGTTTGAGCAGTTCATCTTCGATCATTCGCGCACGCCGTTACTCCCATCCCAAAGACCGTTTCACCCCATTATCACGACTGAGCTCCCCTCGTGGGCACAAGAATTTTCGGATTCTTGATGCGAGTCTCTGGAGTCTGTCAGGGTCGTCGTGCAGCGCGCACGCAGGGCGTCCCGCAGGCGGAGGGCATGCGTGTGGAGGGGAGCACGGCTGGAGGGTTCGGTTCTGGGAACGGGATTGATGGGGGCGGCGGGGGGGCGTATAATCGGCGGGATGGGATTGTTGAGCCGTCGTCAATGGAATTCTGGTCAGGAGGAAACGCCCATGACATTTCGATTTGCGTGCGTGTGGGTTGTCGGTTTGCTTTGCGTCTGCGGCGGGGCTCTTGCCCAAGGGGCGATCGACATCGATCCGGCGAATCCGCGGTATTGGCAGTACAAGGGCGAGCCGGTCCTGCTGATCGGGGGCAGCAAGGACGACAATCTGTTTCAGATTCCCGATCTGAAAGAGCATCTCGACCTGCTCCGGAGCGTCGGCGGCAACTACATCCGCAACACGATGAGCGCGCGGATCGATAAGGGCTTCGAGGTCCAGGCGTTCGCGAAGCGGCCCGACGGCAAGTACGACCTGGACCGCTGGAACGACGAGTACTGGCGGCGGTTCGAGAGCCTGCTGGCGCTGACGGCTGAGCGTGACATCATCGTCCAGATCGAGGTCTGGGACCGCTTCGACTACTCGCGCGAGAACTGGGACGTGAGCCCGTACAATCCGAAGAACAACGTCAACTACACGTTCGAGGCCTCGGGCCTGGCCGAGCGGTATCCGAACCATCCGGGCAGCAACGAGCAGCCGTTCTTCTTCAGCACGCCGGAGCAGCGAAACAACACCGTGGTGCTGCCATACCAGCAGCGGTTTGTGGACAAGATGCTCTCGCACTCGCTGAAGCGCGGCAACGTGCTGTACTGCATGGACAACGAGACCTCCGGCCAGCCGGCCTGGGGCGCCTATTGGGCCCGCTACATCCAGGCCAGGGCCAAGGCTGCCGGCGTCAAGGTCCACACGACTGAGATGTGGGACGCCTGGGACCTGGCGCACGCCTCGCACCGCGCGACGTTCGACCATCCGGAGCTGTACTCGTTCATCGACATCTCGCAGAACAACCACCAGAAGGGCCAGGCCCACTGGGACAACGCCCAGAAGCAGCGGGCGCGGATCGCCGACCGGCCGCGACCGCTGAACAACACCAAGATCTACGGCGCCGACACCGGTCGCTACGGCAACGACCGCGACGCGATGGAGCGGTTCTGGCGCAACATCTTCGGCGGGCTGGCCTCGGCGCGGTTCCACCGGCCCGACTCCGGGCTGGGGCTGGGGGACAAGGCCCAGGCCAACATCCGCAGCATGCGAATGATCACGGATCGGATGGGCGTGTTCACGTGCGAGCCGCACAACGACCTGCTCGGCGAGCGCGAAGCGAACGAGGCCTATTCCTTTGCGAATCCGGGCACCGAGTACGCGGTCTACTTTCCCGACGGCGGCCAGGTGACGCTCGACGCCCGCGCGCTGAAGGGCCCGGCGACCGTGCAGTGGCTCAACGTGCTCAAGTCCGAATGGTCCGAGCCAAAGCGCGTGGAGAAGCCCGGCGTGCTGACGCTGGAATGTCCCTCGAAGGACTATTGGGTCGTCCTGGTACGCCCGTAGGGGCGAATCATCATTCGCCCACACAAGAGGTCAAGGAGGACGGATGCAAACGAAGACAACGCCGACGATCTACACGGTCAGCCAGGTCAACGCCCTGGTCAAGGAGGTCCTGGAGACGAGCCTCCCCGCCCGGGTGATGGTCAAGGGCGAGATCACCGGCTGGAAACAGCACGGAAGCGGCCACTGCTATTTCTCGCTCAAGGATGAGGGCTCGGTGCTGCCCTGCGCGATGTGGAAACCGAACTTCGCCCGCGTGCGGTTCCGCCCGGAGAACGGCCTGGCGGTGATCGCGACGGGCTTCGTCAGCGTCTACGTGCCGCAGGGCCGCTATTCGCTGGTCGTCGAGGAGATGACGCCGGAGGGCGTCGGGGCGCTGCAACTGGCGTTCGAGCAGATGGTCCGCAAGCTGCGGGCCGAGGGCCTCTTCGACGACGCGCACAAAAAGCCGATCCCGACGTATCCGCAGCGGATCGGCATCCTGACCAGCGAGTCCGGCGCGGCGGTCCACGACATCGCCGACAGCGTGCACCAGCGCTGGCCCTGCACGCGGCTGGCTCTCTATCCCGTCCCGGTCCAGGGCGAGGGCGCCGCCCGGCAGATCGCCGCCGCGATTGCCGACGTCAACCGGCGCAACGCCAGGCTCAAGCTCGATCTGCTGATCGTCGGGCGCGGCGGCGGCTCACTGGAGGACCTCTGGGCCTTCAACGAGGAGGTGCTTGCGCGGGCGATCTTCGCGTCGAAGATTCCGATCATCAGCGCCGTCGGGCACGAGGTCGATACGACGATCGCCGACCTCGTGGCGGACCGTCGGGCCTCGACGCCGACGAAGGCCGGCGTGGTCGCGGTGCCCGACATGCGGGACGTGCTGAGCGATCTGGACCATCAGGGCAGCCGCCTGATGCGCAGCGTCCGGTCGCGCGTCGAGCTGGGCGGCGAGTATCTGCAAACGATCCTGGCCAGCTCGGCGTTTCGCAACCCGCTGCTGGCCGTGCGGATGCGGGAGCAGCACGTCGATGAACTGGCGTCGGACTTATCCGCATCGGTCCAATCCCTTCTGGCGCAGCGGCGGGCGATGCTGCAGGACTGCCACGAGCACATCGCGCGGATCGAGCCGCACCGGCTGCTCGGTGCGATGGCGGTCCGGCTCAACGAGCTGACGAGCCGGGCGCGGGCAGCGATCACGGCTGTCGTGAACGCCCGGAAGATGGACCTGGCCGCACGCGAAGGCCGTCTGGCGGCGCTCGACCCGCGCAGCGTGCTGGCGCGCGGCTATACGATCACGACGAACAAGACGACCGGTAAGGTCGTCCGTACGCTCGACGACGTTAGGGTCGGCGATGCGATGCGCACGGAGCTGGCCGGCAAGGCCGTCATCGAAAGCAAGGTGTGTAGGGGCGAATCACAATCCGCCCCTGCGCACGACGATAGGCAGACGAATTAGGAAACGGGACCATGGCCCAGAAGAAGACCGAAGACGATATCAGCAAGCTGAACTTTGAGGACGCGATCAAGCAGCTCCGCACCATCGTGGACAAGATCGAGCAGGGTCAGATCCCGCTGCAGGACAGTCTCGAACAGTACGAGCAGGGGATGGCCCTGATCCAGCACTGTCGTCAGATCCTCCAGAAGGCCGAAAAGCGAATCGAAAAGATCTCCAAGACCGACGACGAGCCGGCCGCCGCGACGCCCGAACCCGCTGACGAAGCGCCCGGCGCCGACAAAGAAGCCCTCTTCTGAGCGGCCGCCCGATTCGCCATCCCCAAACGCCACTGCGTTTGAGGATGGTAGTTTGTAGTGGCGTCGTCAGACGCTATCTTCGCGTTTGTAGTGACCTGCTTGCGGCGGGTTATCCTGTTGTTCGGGCGTCTGGTTTTTCTCTTGCGTTCTCCTGTGGTTCGGCGACAATTTGTCCCGATGGGAAGTGTCGCGGCGGGGGGACGTCTACGCGTGACACGGCGGCCATTGCGGACGGCTTGAATCGGGTTAGAAGGGAAGGGGACGACAGCGATGATTCAGTGGCTGAAGGAGTTGGATGAGGTTCTGCGCGGGCACAAGGGCGATCCGCAGCTTCTGGCGGGCGGCACGGGGCACATCCACATCAAGCCGCTCGTAGCCGTGTCGATCGTGCTGGGGATCGTTTACGGTCTGTGCATGGGGCTCTACGCCGTATTGACGCGAACGCCTCCGTGTTTTGCCCAGATGTTCGCCTCGGCCGTCAAGGTGCCGATTCTGTTTATCCTGACGCTCGTCATCACATTCCCGTCGCTGTACGTCTTCAGCGCGCTGCTGGGCGTTCGACTGGGCCCGAAAGACACGCTGCGGCTGATCCTGGCCCCGGTCTCGGCCAATCTGGCCGTCCTGGCCTCGCTCGGACCGATCACCGCGTTCTTCACGCTCAGCACATCGAGCTATCCGTTCATGAAACTGTTGAATTTCCTTTTCTTCGCGGTCTCCGGCGTCATCGGGCTCAAAGTCCTGTTGACCATGCTGGCGCGACTCGATGCGGCGCAAGCCGGACCGGCCAAAGCTACGCCGAACTCCGCGCCCGCCGGGCAGGCTGCCGAGAGTCCTGCACCCGCAGTGACCGTTATGCCTGTTGCGCTGTCGCCCTCAGGGGACATTATGGGCACCACGTTTCGCCTCTGGCTGGTGATCTACGGTCTGGTGGGCGCGCAGATGGGCTGGGTGCTGCGGCCGTTCGTCGGGGCGCCGAACCTCGCGTTCGAATGGTTTCGCGACCGCGAAGCCAACATCTTCGTCGATCTATTCCGTACGATCGCTGCTCTGTTCGGTGCGTGATGCGCGCGTTCTTCCGGGCGGCTGACGATTTCCTACAAGGCAGGGGCGTTTTCGCGGTTGATGCGCCCCTGATGGGACGTCTGCGCTGGCTGCTGGTTCTCATGCTCGTCTGCGGACTGTTCTACGGCGCGGTGATGGGGACGTTCAGCGGGCTGAAGGCGGGGCGGCTGCACCAGTTGCTCTACTCGGGCGTGAAGGTGCCCCTCCTGTTGCTGGCGACGTTTGTGCTGTGCCTGCCCAGCTTCTTCGTGGTCAACACGCTGGCGGGACTGCGCGACGATTTCGGGCAGGTCCTGCGGGCGCTGGTCGCGACGCAGTCCTGCGTCACCGTCGTGCTGGCCGCCCTGGCGCCGATCACGGCGTTGTGGTATGTCTCGTGTCGCGATTACGGCCTGGTCCTGCTGTTCAACATGGTCATGTTCGGCGTCGCCACCCTGGCCGCCCAGATCGTCGTCCGCCGTTACTATCGCCCGCTGATCGCCCGCGAGCCGAGGCATCGGCGTCTGCTCTGGGCGTGGTTTGTCCTGTATGCCTTTGTGGGGGTCCAGATGGGCTGGGTCCTGCGACCGTTCATCGGCAATCCCGAGGCGCCCGTGGCCTTCTTTCGCGCCGAGGCCTGGGGCAACGCCTACGTCGTCGTGGGCGGCCTGATCCTTCGCACGGTCGGACGCGTGCCGGCGCCG
>JAAYBA010000508.1 GCA_012719085.1 Planctomycetota bacterium | reverse complement strand
TTCATCCGCACCGAAGAAGAACTCCACGCCCTGCGCTGGAGATGAATGTGTCATGGTGTGCATGGCACACCTACGGGACTACTGGCTGGAACATGTCCATGGAATCCGCGGGAGGAATCTGAAATGCAAAGACATTATCTTCTGTATGCGGTCCTATCCGTCTATTTCCTACCGGTGTTATGCCGAGATCTGGCGGGTAAGAACGACATTGACATGGGCAGAGAAGGACAGGGCGTGGCGATACATTGCGATCGGTTGGAGGTCGCCGACCCTTTCGTGGAACTGCGCTACCGGATCAGCAATGACTCCGGACACGATATCTGGGTGTGCCAGACGAATGGCGACAACCCAGGTTTTGAGGTCTTCCTATCCGACGACGACACGAAGCTCACGATTCGCCGTCGGCATTCGTTCTGGTTGGCCGAGAAGATGTGGGTGGTTGAGGAGGGGGTCTATCGCTACGCGGAATACGTGCGTTTGCCTGCCGGAGAGACTCGGGTAGAGTCCTTACTGTTGGCCCTGCCGATTCATCACCAGGGTTACTTCGATGGACATGGATTGCGTTTCTCGGATGGAGCAGAATTCTCGAATCGCTCCGCGTATGCTGATCGCGTGACCCTCGAGATCGGCTACTTCACTGAAGACCCTCTCGCCGCGATCTTCGCCACTTGGGGGAAAGAGATGAAGACTGCGAAGAGACGCTTCGATGGCCACTTCTCAGGCGGCCTATCGCGTCTCGCAGTAGTCAATGAACACATGAGGGGCCGCGATGAAAGGGCACTATTCGATGTCGAGGTTAGTGGACGCAGTCTAAAAGGCGAGCGCTCCATGCGCCTGGAGCTTGGCGACCAGCAGATTCCCTGCGTTGACATGCCGTGGAAGTCTCATAAAGGCAGGCCGAGTCGTCCTGAGATGGATGCTTGTACGCGAGTTGAGATCGTCTATGCGCCTTCGATGCTCCAGTACTTCTTCCCCACCCTGCGGGATCAGAGTCTCCTGGGTCCCGAGGAGAAACAACACCTGGAGTCAGAAAAGACGATTCTTCTGGATGATCCAGACCTCCTCAGGCTGTTGGCTTCTGATGTTGGCAGAGAAGAGAAGTACGTAGAGTACGGTGGGATTTGCGCCGAAATCGCCACGGCACGTGTTACCTGCTTTCGAGGTGACCAGAAGTTGACATCTTTCGCTATACTTGGAGACAGAGGGATTCGTACTGCAGACGGACGGTGCTTTGCCTATTCCTACGAATTGTCGTCCCTTAGAGAGATTACACCGCACATCCTGCCCTTTGAGTTACGTATCCAGTGTGCGGCTCATCTCCGGAATCTCTGGCGCCGTTTGTGCTTATATAGTATCTGTCACTCTGCCGCGACATCAGATTCAGTTGACCGTCGCACATCGGTACTTCCCTCATCTGACAGATGGTGCACTGCTCTGGCTCTGACCAGACAGCCAGAGCTCCTCGAAAACCGGGATCAGTTCGCGAAAGTCTTCAGGTGTCCCAGTGCAGGTCCGGGGGAGTGCCATTACGCGATGAATCCGAATTGCGGGGCGAATTCGCCGCCGGATATGGTGCTGCTGTTTGAGACGAAGGCGGGGTGGAACCAGCACGGCGGGCCGGAGTTGTTTGCATTCGACAACCACGACCCCAAAGGCGGCTGCGTCCTACTCACCGACGGCACCGTACAATTCATCCGTACCGAAGAAGAACTCCACGCCCTGCGGTGGAGATAGAGCGGCGGCTGGGGGAGCGGTCGCTCCAGTCGCCATATTTTTATATTGCTCAATAGCCATATCTTTGGTAAGGTGTGCATATGTCGAAGGCTCGTTTCGAATGGGACCACGCCAAGGACAGGGACAATCAGGTCAGGCATGGGATCGGATTTGGGGCTGCTCAGCGAGCCTTTCTCGACCCGAAGCGCGTGATTGCCAAAGATCTCGGCCACAGCGCCGAGGAAGAGCGGTTCTATTGCATCGGTCGCGTTGGGGATGGGATCGTCACCGTCAGATTCACCTATCGCGGCGACGTGATTCGTATCTACGGCGCCGGCTATTGGCGGAAAGGGAAGAAGCTGTATGAGGAAACGAACGAGATCCACGGATGAGCCGCTGGGCGAACTGGTTGTGACGAAGGACTTTCTTCCTCGGCCGGAGGAGTTGGTCCTGAAGGAAGAGAACGTCAAGATCACCATCTCTCTGAACAAGTCCAGCGTGGACTTCTTCAAGAAGAAGGCGCGGGAGCACCATACGTCGTATCAGAAGATGATCCGCCGGCTCATCGACTGGTATGCCTCGCAGCAGCAGAAGAGTGCGTAAGGCGGCATGGTGCGGGCGGAGTTCGGCTGTTTGGAATGGCCTGGTTTTTTGCGGGAAAGGGGTTGCAGAGGACGCGGCGCCGGCTATAATGGATGTGAAGAACAAGGCGGGCCAGGGAACGCGTTTATATTCCGTCTGCCATCATAATTGTAGTATCTCATTTCATAGCGGCCCTGCCTTCGAATGCGAATTCGGTTCGAGCATTAGGAGAGCACCAGCAGGGATTTCATTCGGTTGATCGTCCGGCCCGTTGCTACGCTGCGCGCCGGGGCCGGCGTTTGCGCGCCGAGCGATCGGACGGGACGGTTCCCACAGCCGTGATTCGAGGCACAGCGTGTGCCTTGCTCGTTATCATGCCATCATTCACAACAGGAGGACACGGACATGACACGACGGGAAATCTCAATGACGGGGGGCGCGACCAGCGCGTGGAAAAAGCAGTGGGGCAAAGGCCACAGGGCCGCGGCGCCGCTATGGCGCCGGTGTGTCCTCGTCGTATGCCTGCTGGGTACGTGGGCGTCGGCGGGGGACTCGGGGTTCGGGCGGTACTACGAGCCGTATGAAGTCGAGATCGAGCCGAACGCGCCGGGCTACACGCTGCCTCTGGATGTCGGGCAGATCGTCAACTTCGACGAGATGATGCGTCTGTCCAATGTGACGGCGATGTCGGACCTGATCGGTCAGAACGGCTTTGCCGTCACGCCGGCCGAGACGACGACCTGGTGGAGCGAATCGTACGACGACATAGTCGACGCCTATCGGCACATCAACTCTGCGAACATCCCTCTCTTCGTCACGACGGATACCGTGCTGCACTTATACCATATCCAGTTCGACGAGACGCTGAAGGACGTGGAGGAGCGTGAGTTCATCGGCGACATCAAAGCCATGACGTCGGCCCTGCGCATCGCCATGCAGAACCAGTACGAACGATTTGAGGGCGAACTTCAGGAGGCGGCCCGGCGGAATATTGCATTCCTCGCGGTTGCCCAGAAGCTCCTCGAGCCCAACTGGAGCGTTTCGCCGCTGGTCTCGCCAACGGTTGAAAGCGAACTGGCCAGAATCGAGGCGCACGCCGGTTATGCGCCGAGCGATATCTTCATCTACGAAGAGGACTATTCGCAGTACGTGCCGCGCGGCCATTACACGCGGAGCGAGGACTTGGAGCGCTACTTCAAAGCCCTCATGTGGTACGGGCGCATGAGCTTTCTTCTCAAGGGTTCGGATTCATGGGGTCCGTTGGGTGAGGCGTTGATCAGTCGGGAAGATGCCCGGATTCAGACGCTTCAGGCCGTGCTGCTGGTGCAGGCGCTGTACAGCGAAGTCGGCGAGCGGACGGCGCTGGAGGTGTGGGATCGCATCTACACCGTCACGGCGTTCTACGTCGGCACCGCTGACGACCTGACGCCATACGACTATATGGGGGCTCTGGAGGCGGTGGTGGGGGCCGACTGGATGCAGCGGCTGGCCGACCTGACTGACGAGGCGACCTATCTCGAGCTGAAGACGCAACTGGCGTTGCTGCCTTCGCCTCGGATCTTCGGCGGCACGGGCAACATCATCGTGGACGGGCCGATCACCGACGAGATGCTCAACGAGGTGCTGGAGAAGACCAAAGGGATGCGGCTGATGGGCCAGCGGTTCATTCCCGACTCTTACATGTTCCAGAATCTGGTCTATCCGTCGGTCGGTCAGCACGCAGGCGATCCGGGCCACTGGCCCTTCACCATGTCCATCGATGGTGTCCGGGGCTATCCGCGCGGGCTCGACGTCATGGCCCTGTTGGGATCGCGGCAGGCTTTGCATATCCTGATCGACGAAGGCGATACGGACTACGTGAACTACTGGCGCCGTTTCGGGCAGTTGAAGGACGAGTTCGACGCCCTCAGCGCCGCCGACTGGAACGCCAATCTCTACTGGTCGTGGCTCTACAGCCTCCGGGCGCTGCTTGGCGATCTGCCCGAGGGCTATCCGAACTTCATGCGGACCGATGCGTGGCGACGGCGCAGTCTCAACGCGGCGCTGGCCTCGTGGACGGAACTGCGGCACGACACGATCCTCTACGCCAAGCAGAGCTACACGTTCGGTCGTTCGGCCCGACCCAACACGCCGCCGCCGGGCTACGTCGAGCCGGTCCCGGAGTTCTATGCTCGGCTGCTGACGCTGGCCCGCATGACGCGAGCCGGGCTCAGTGACATGCAGGTGCTCAGCGAGGCGGCCGTCGCGCGTCTGACCGGCCTGGAAAACCTGCTGGAGCGTCTGATTGCGATCGCCTCGAAACAGCTCCTGAACCAGCCCCTGTCGGAAGACGATGCCGCGTACATCCTGACCCTGGCGAGTTCGCTGGAGGCGCTGGTGACGGGCGTTGAGAACACGGGGCTGAAGACCACGCTGGTGGCCGACGTTCACACCGAAGGCTACGAGGGCATGGTGCTGGAAGAGGGCGTCGGGAAGGTGGACATCATCATCGTCGCCTGCCCGGCGGCCGACGGTTCGGTCTTCCTGGCCGCCGGACCGGTGCTGAGCTACTACGAGTTCAAGCATCCCATGAGCGATCGGCTCACCGATGAGGCCTGGCGCGACCTGCTCGATTCGCCCGAGCCGCCGGACCGGCCGGCGTGGTATCAACCGCTCCTGCGTGCGACGGAGATCCCTGTAACGTCAGGGGAAGGTGGCCGCTGACGAACGTGTCCTGTTTGGCAGAGAGACGTTTGGGCGGGCACCTGTGGCGACGAGCACCCAGTTTGCGTCAGGCTCGTTGACGTGCGGATTGAAGAACGGGACCTCGTGACTCCGGACGGAGGCGAACACGGCGGCTATCGTGTCGAGGAACTCAGCGGACGGTTTCGAGGCCGACCACAGGGCAAAGACGCCGCCGGGTTGCAGACTCTCGGACAGGGCCTGCAATCCGGCGGTGCTGTAGAAGCCCGCGTGGCCGGCATCGAGCAAAGAGTCGGGCGAGTGGTCGATGTCCAGCAGGATCGCGTCGTATCGCGCCCCGCCCGATCCCGATTGCCACAACGAGAAGAAGTCGTCCTCGACGAGCGAGCATCGGGAATCGTCGATCAGCCTGGCAGCCATCGGCACAAGCCGATTGCGATGCCATGCGATCACCGGGGCCAGCAGCTCGACGACGACCAGCCGGCGTACGCTCGGGGATTCCAGCGCGGCGGCGGCTGTGTAGCCCAGGCCCAGCCCGCCGACGAGCACGTCACGCGGCGGCGAAGCCATCGCCTCGAACGCCAGGGTCGCCAGCGCCCGCTCGCTGACGTTGACCGTGCTGGACATGAGCATCTCGTGGTCGAGCGTGACCTCGTAGACCCAGTCGTCCGATACGGACGGCGACCGCCGGCGACGCAGGACCAGCTCGCCCAGCGGCGTCTTCTGATAGTCCAATTCCTCGAATGTATGTGCCATGGCGGTTCTCGCCTACCCGACGGACAGCGCCGCTGAGTCGCGGTCACTATCGGCGGCGAAGGGCTGGTCGCTGACCTGTACGTGGCGGTTGCGGTCCTGGAAGTAGCGCAGTTGCCAGTCGTCGACGCACAGCAGCACGGGATTGCTCTGGGCATCGGCGGCCAGGCAGGCCCCGCTGGGGACCAGCAGGTTCTCGCGCGGCGCCGCCGGATCGAGCCAGCGGGTCACCGTCCACGAGGCGTTGCGGACCTGAGAGGCGACGCCGTACTCGCTTTCGAGCCGGTACTTGACGATCTCGAACTGGAGCGGCCCGACCGCTCCCAGCAGCGGCGCCCGACGGCCGGCCTCGGCCAGCTCGAACGACTGGATCACGCCCTCCTGGAGCAACTGGGCCAGCCCTTTGGCGAACCGCTTGAAGTCGGAGGCGACCGGATTCTCCAGATAGGCAAAGCACTCCGGGGCGAAGCGCGGGATCTCGTCGTAGACGATGGACGGGTCTTCGGTCAGGGTGTCGCCGATGGCGAAGTGGGCGTTGCCGACGATGCCGACGACGTCGCCGGGCCAGGCCTCTTCGATGATTTCCCGCTCGCGTCCGAAGAGCTTGGCGGCATTGGAGAGGCGCACGGTTTTGCCCGTGCGCACATGGGTTACGGTCATGTCGCGCTCGAACCTGCCGGAGACCACGCGGACGAAGGCGATGCGGTCGCGGTGCCTGGGGTCCATGTTGGCCTGGATCTTGAACACGAAGCCGGAGAACGGCCGATGTGTCGGCGCGATCGAGCCGGCCTGGGTCATGCGCGGGCCGGGAGCCGCCGAATGCTCCAGGAATCCATCAAGCAAGAGCTGCACGCCGAAGTTGTTGATCGCACTTCCGAAGTACACAGGCGTGGTCCGCCCGGCGAGCACCTCGGCCGGGTCGAAGGCAGCGCCGGCGCCTTCGAGCATCTCGATCTCCTCGCACGTGGCGCGATAGACGTCGTCATCGTTGAGGCGGTCCCGCACGACCGGGTCCGACAGGCCCGTCGTCAGCATGGGCGCTCGATAGGTCCCGCCGCCGGTGCGTTCGTAGAGGTGGGCCATCCGCGTGCGCCGGTCCCAGACGCCTTTGAACCCGACGCCGGTTCCGAGCGGCCAGTTCATCGGGTACGCGGCGATGCCCAGGACGCTCTCCAACTCGTCCAGCAGCATCAGCGGGTCGAGCGTCGGGCGGTCGAGCTTGTTCATGAACGTGAAGATGGGCACGCCCCGTCGTCGGCAGACCTCGAAGAGCTTCCGGGTCTGGCTCTCGATGCCCTTGCCCGCGTCGATGACCATGACCGCTGCATCAACCGCCGTCAGGACGCGGTAGGTATCCTCGGAGAAGTCCTTGTGGCCCGGCGTGTCGAGCAGGTTGATCCGGTAGCCGCGATAGTCGAACTGGAGCACGGTCGAGCTGATCGAGATGCCGCGCTGCTTCTCCAGTTCCATCCAGTCGCTGGTGGTGGCGCGGAGGTTCTTCCTGGCGGTGACCGAGCCGGCCAGTTGCAGCGCCCCGCCGTAGAGCAGGAACTTCTCGGTCAGCGTGGTCTTGCCCGCGTCCGGGTGCGAAACGATGGCGAAGGTCCGGCGTCGAGCGATCTGGTCGCGTCCGAGGCGGTCGGTTGTCACAACAGCGGCATTGTCCATGAAAAAGGTCCTTGGGGGGAAATCCTCGTTGTTCGGATCGTCGGCAGGCGACGGGTCCGCCGGAGGCGGATCGGAGCGGCCGCAGATCAGGGTGGAGTGAGCCCGCAGCCGAGCCGGATCGCCTCGGAGGGGCGGTTCAATCCTGATGGTGTCGCAGTCAACATGCCGCCATCTTAGCAACGCCGATGCAAAAGGTCAACCCCGAATCGACCCAGACCAGGCGTGAGGGGCGCTCTGCTGAATCAGATGGGAAATCACCGAAAAAGGACGCGCCGGTAACAAATCGGTAACGCACCGGCTGCATATTACGCTTGTGTCGAACGAACCGTCACTGCTAATTTGGTTCTTTTGAAAGGAGTGGAGCCATGAGAAGAAAGCCGTTCACCGTCGTATTGCTGGTGCTCGTCGGTGCCATCGCCGCGATTGCCCTGGCCAAGTCGGCGTCGGTCCTGCTGCGGGAGGGCCTGTACGCCGAGGAGGTCGAAGGCGATCTCGACGCCGCCATCGGCGTCTACCGGCAGATCGTCGCCGACGCCTCGGCGCCGCGCGAGCAGGTGGCCCAGGCCCTGTACCGTCTGGGCGCCTGTCACATGAAGCGAAAGGACGAGCTGGAGGCCAGAGCGGCGTTCAGCAGGCTGGTGGCCGACCACGGCGACCAGACCCAGCTCATCGAGAAGGTGCGGCCCCTGCTGGAGGAGCTGGGCAACGCCGATCCCGCGGCTCTGATGCCTCCCGGGACCGTGGCCTACGTCGAGATCGGCAGTCCGGGCAAGCAGATCGAGACCATCCTGAACATGCTCAAGGACACGCCGTTCGAGAACCCGCTGGCCATGATCGGGCACGGCGCGTCCGGCGAGGCGGTGGGGCCGCAGCAGATCATCAGCTCGCTTCTGAACCCGAGTATGATGGCCGAGTTCAAGAAGATTCGCAGCATGGGCATCGGCATCACCGAAGTCACTCAGAGCAACCCGCCGACGATCGTCGTGCTGTACCCCGGCAAGAGCGACGTCCTGCGCGGGATCATTCAGATGGCGCTGGGCCTCGTCGGCCGTTCGGCCCCGGCGATCGAGGGGATGACCACGCTGACGTTCGGGGCCGGCGGGGGCGCGGCCTACGACGACACCGTGATCATCGTGGCCACCCCAAGCCCGAAGGGCGCCGAACTGCTTCAGTGGTCGGTCAAGCAGTACAAGGGTTTGATCAAGGAGCCGTCGCTGGCCTCGAGCAACAAGTCGTTCGCGAAGATCGGCAAGAAGGCCCGGCAGGACAGCATGTTGACCGTCTGGGTCAATGCCGACGAGGCCTATCAGGCCCT
>JAAYBA010000507.1 GCA_012719085.1 Planctomycetota bacterium | reverse complement strand
TAGTCGCCATTGAACTGCCGCACCCGCTTCCAATTGATCGGCTTGTCCGGATTGAGGTCGCTGCAATGGAGGAACCCCACGTTGACCTCGATGATCTTCCCGAAGGCCCCTGCTTCGATCATCCGCCCGATCCGCTGCGCGGCCGGGAAGAAGACGAACTGTGATGCACAGCGAACACAGAGGTCTGGGTGCCGCTCGATGCCTGCAATGATCGCCTCGTTCGCCTGTCGGTCGATCCCGAAGGGCTTCTCGCCCATCAGGTGCTTGTCCGCTTCGAGGGCCGCCAGATAGACCTCCGCGTGCAGGTGGTGCGGGACCGCGACATAGACCGCCTCGACGTCGGGGTTGTTCAGCAACTCGCGATAGTCGCCCGTGATCTGCCTGAGGGTGGGGACGTTGTCGCGAAACCAGTCGATTTTCGGTGCCGCCAGCGTGCGATTGCAGACAGCGACGATCTCCGGCCGCACCGTCATCTCCGGCAGGTGCAGCCAGCGAGCGGCCGCACTGGCAAACTCCCGCCCCATCATCCCGCAACCGACAATGCCGAATCGAACCGTACGCATGAATCGGCCTCCACATCGATTGACGTCCATTCTCCCCACGCAATGTGGGCCATGCGACCGATCTTACCGGCCAGGATCGCTCGGGGCAAGTCTTCATCGCGCCCTTGGCGTCGCACCGATCTTCTGTTAGCATAGACGGAAACGCCAAAAATCAGGAGGTCGTCCAAATGCTGAATGCGCTGCTCACCCTGCTCGTTCTGGCCTCGCTCGCCGCGGGATCGAACAAGACGTACACCAATCCGATCATCGACGAGATCGGGCCCGCCGACCCGACCGTGATCCTCTTCGAGGGCACGTACTACCTCTATCCCACCGGGGACAACGTCAGCTATCACGTCTACACCTCGATGGACCTGGTCCACTGGACAAAGGGCCCGAAGGTCTTCGAGCCGGGCCGGCGGAATGTCTGGGCGCCCGACGTCTTTCGCGATCCCAAGGACGGCAGGTTCTACCTCTATTACACGGTCGGCGAGTGCATCGGCGTGGCCGTCGCCGACCGGCCCGACGGGACATTCGTCGACCGCGCCAGGCTGTTCGATCGCGCCATCGACGCCCACATGTTCTGCGATGACGACGGCAGGTACTACCTCTATTACGTGCAGTTCCCCGGCTTCCGCATCCACGTGCAGCCGATGAAGACCCCGCTCCAGAAGGACGGCGAGCCCATCGAGCTGCTCCATCCCACCGAACCGTGGGAGAAGATTCGCGGCGACGTGACGGAGGGCCCCTGGATGCTCAAACACCAGGGGACGTATTACCTGCTCTACTCCGGCACGGCGGCCAACACGCTGGACTACGCCATCGGCTACGCCACCGCCGACAAGCCGACCGGCCCCTTCACGAAGTACGCCGGCAACCCCATCGTCAAGCGGACCGACCAGGCCCTCGGGCCCGGGCACGGCTGCGTCGTCAAGGACGGCGCGGGCAACCTGTGGTCGATCTATCACCAACAGAAGGACGATTCCGAGCCGTGGAACCGATTCATCTGCATCGACCCGCTCTGGTTCGACGACGAAGGCGTCCTGCACGGCAGGGCCACGCGCGGCGTTCCTCAGCCGGCGCCGATCACCGCTCGGACGAGGGAGCCATAGCACCCCGGGCGGGGGCCAGGCCTCGATAGATTCCGTTGCAGGACGGGCCAGGATATGATATAAGAGAACTGGCCGTCGTGGGAGGTTTAGGGTCGGTCCAGTGGATTGTGGACCTTCGAATTCAACAGAAACGGGATGGAGGGCCTAAGCCGATGCGTGGCGGCCGATATACTGTGCAAGGGGGAACGTTTACAGCGCGATTCCTGCTATGTTCCAGAGGCATGTCTGTAGTGCGTCGGCACCCGACGCCCATGCATTTCCAGTAATCGATTCTGAAGGAGGATTACCGTGTTCAAGAGACTGATGGTTCTGATTTTGCTGTTGGCGGCCCTGTCGGCGGCCGCTCCGGTAGCCCAAGCCCAGTTGATCACGGCCGTGGAGCATCGGAATACCGACACGGACGCTCTGGAGGACCCGGTGATTGCGGCGAGTCCGCTCGATGAAGGCGCGCTCACCTTCCTGGACCGGGTCCACGTGTACGCGGACGTGCCCGAGTCGCTGATCGGCGCCGAGTACGTCACGCTGGCCAACGACAACAAGAACTGGAGCGCGTACGAGCTGGACATCACCGTCTCGAAGGCTGCCACCATCTACGTGTTCGTGGACAACCGCATGGGCGGCGCCGCGGGCGGCAAGGACGTGGCTCCGAATATTGACGGCATGCCATGGCTGACGGAGATGGGCTTCGTCGACACCGGCATCGACATCGGCATCGACGAGGAGGTCGACGGCAGTATCAACCAGTACTTCTCCGCCTTCGCCCTGGAGGTCAAGGCCGGCACGGTGACGATCGGCGGCAATACCGAGGGGCACGAGGGCAACATGCTGGGCGTGGCGGCCGTGCCCGCTCCGACCAGCGATACCGCGACCAACCCGGTGCCGGAAGACACGGCGACGGATGTGGTGCGCGACATCGTGCTTGAGTGGACCGCCGGGGAGACAGCGGCAACCCACGACGTCTATTTCGGTACCGTGTTCGAGGATGTCAACGCCGCCAGTCGGAGCAATCCGCTGGAGGTCCTGGTCAGCCAGGGGCAGAGCGATGCCAGCTATACGCCGGGCCTGCTCGATTTCAGCACGACCTACTACTGGCGAATCGATGAGGTCAACGGCGCGCCGGACAACACGATCTTCAAGGGCGGCATCTGGAGCTTCACCGCCGAGCCAGTCGGTTACGCCATCGAAGGCATCATCGCCACGGCGTCCAACTCGGCCGAGGGCGCCGGACCGGAGAACACGATCAACGGTTCAGGACTCAATGGGAACGACGAGCATTCGACCGAAGCGTCCGATATGTGGCTGACCACAGCCGATGCGACGGCGCCGGTCTGGATTCAGTACGAATTCGACCGCGTGTACAAGATGCATGAATTGCTGGTCTGGAACTACAACGTCCAGTTCGAGCCCGTCCTCGGCTTCGGCGCCAAGGATGTCACGGTCGAGTACTCGACGGACGGCGAAACCTGGACCGCGATGGGCGACATCGAGTTTGCGCAGGCTGCGGCGGTGCCAAGTTATGCCGCGAGTACGACAGTGGATCTGGGCGGCGTTGCGGCCAGGTACGTGCGGCTGACCATCAACGACAACTGGGGTGGGTTGACCCAGATCGGGCTCAGCGAAGTCCGCTTCCTGTACATTCCCACCCAGCCGCGCGAGCCGCAGCCGGACGATGAAGCAGTCGACGTCGAGCCGACCACGACCCTGAGCTGGCGGGCCGGTCGCGAAGCGGCCTCGCACGAGGTCTACTTCGGCACGGATGCGGAAGCCCTGGACCTGGCCGAGGTTGTGGACGCCGCGCGCTTTACCCCCGACGACCTCCAATACGGGGCGACCTACTACTGGAGAGTGGATGAGGTCAACGAGGCCGATGCGATCCCGGTCTGGGCAGGCGAGGTCTGGACGTTCTCGACGCAGGAATACGCCTTGGTCGACGGGTTCGAGGACTACAACGACGACCTCGAGGCCGGCACCGCGATCTTCGACACCTGGCTCGACGGCTGGGTCAACGACACCGGCTCCACGGTCGGCTATCTCAATTCACCCTTTGCCGAGCAGACCATCGTCCACAGCGGCGCGCAATCGATGCCTCTGACGTACGACAACACAGGTTCGGCATCCTATTCCGAGGCCGAGCGTCGGTTCGCCGAGCCGCAGGACTGGACGGCCAACGGGATCAAGAGCCTCTCGCTTTACTTCCAAGGGGCGCCCGACAACACCGGCCAGATGTACGTGAAGATCAACAACACCAAGATCTCCTACAGCGGTGATCCGGCCGACATCGCCAAGACCGCCTGGCTGCCCTGGAACATCGATCTGTCAGTGGTCGGCAATCTGAGGAACGTGACCAACCTGACGATCGGCATCGAGGGCTCGGGGGCCAAGGGGATTGTGTACATCGACGACGTCCGGCTCTATCCTCGCGCGCCGGAGTACATCGTGCCCACGGAACCCGACGCCGCGAACCTGCTGGCCCGTTACGAGTTCGAGGGCAACGCCAATGACAGTTCGGGCAACGGGCTGAACGGCGCCGTCGTGGACGGTCAATTCGTCGCTTCCGGCCGGCCCGGCAATGGCATGGCCCTCCAGGTCAATGACGCCGGCTACGCCGATCTCGGCAATCCGGCCCTGCTCGATTTCAGCACGGGCGACTGGACCGTAACCGCCTGGTACAAGACCGGCATGACCGGCACCGGCGACGACAACAAGGGGACCATCTACGCCAAGGGCGGAGACACCGCCGGCGGACATCGCTACTGCCTGATCATGAGCGAGACCACCGAAGGCGTGCTCACCCTGGTCACCGACGACGACGTCACCAAGTACGTGATCGATTCCACGAGCGTGACCAATGACGATGAATGGCACTCGGTGGCCGGCCAGAGAGAAGGCGTCAATCTGCGAATCTTCATTGACGGAATGCTGGAAAGAACCGCCGTCGCCACCGAGCAGTACAATCTCGCCGGCACCTCGCAGCACAACGCCTATATCGGCGCGATCACCGACCACACGGCCGGCGGCCTGTACAAGCTGTACATCGGCCTGATCGACGACGTCCGGGTCTACGACAAGGCCCTGTCCGAAGGAGAGATCCTCTGGCTCGCCGGCGCGACCGAGCCGGTTGCCAAGCCGTTCTGAGATCCGGTCGCACGGGCAGTCCCGATGGCCTCGGGATGCCCATCCTGCACGAACACACAAGGGGCTGGGATCATCGATCCCGGCCCCTTTCTCATTGGCTCCCACTGGTCCGACAGACCGGTGCC
>JAAYBA010000506.1 GCA_012719085.1 Planctomycetota bacterium | reverse complement strand
CGAGGCCGACGCTGGAATCGATTTGGCATCGACGCGCATATGGCGATCGATTGCCTCTATCACAACTCCAAACAATGGACCACCTACTGGCCCAAAACCTCAACGCCCTAAAATCTGCACAGACACGCTGCGGCAGGGCGGGGAATATTTGGTTGACCGCAACGGATCGCCTCTGTAGGCTATTGCGGTTTGCCATCTGGAAAACGGTTTCTGGTACGCTTTGGGAAGCATGGAATCGATGAATATCTGCGTGGTCGGACTGCAATGGGGTGATGAGGGCAAGGGCAAGGTCGTCGATATCCTGGCCGAGCGGTGCAATATGGTCGTGCGGTTCGGGGGCGGGTCCAACGCCGGGCACACCGTGGTCATCGGAGACCGTCGGTTCGCACTGCACCTGCTTCCCAGCGGCTCGATTCGCCAGGACGTCGCATGCGTGATCGCCAACGCCGTTGTGGTCGATCCGGAGGTCCTTCTGGGCGAGATTGACGGGCTGGCCGGACGCGGCATCTCGCTCGGCGGCCGCCTCTTCATCAGTGAGAACGCCCATGTCGTGCTCGATTATCACAAGCGCGAAGACCAGCTCCGCGAGGAGTCGCTCGGCGAGGGCAAGATCGGCACGACCATCCGCGGCATCGGGCCATGCTATGCCGACAAAGTCGGACGCAGCTACGCCGTGCGGATGGGGGACTTCCGCGACCTGGACGCATTGAAGGCCAAGCTCGACGTTATCCTGGACTACAAGAACAGGCTTTTCAGTTCGCTCTATGGGGCCGAGCCGATGGCTGCCTCGGCAATCTTCGATAAATGCAGGCGCTATGCCGAGCGGCTTGGGCCGTTCATCACCGACACCACGGAGTTGCTGCACACCTCTATCGAGCAGGGCAAGTCAATCCTGTTTGAGGGGGCGCAGGGATCGCTGCTGGATCTCGACCATGGAACGTTTCCGTTCGTGACCAGTTCGAATTCCAGCGCGTTGGGGCTGCCCTCCGGTTGCGGCGTGCCCGCCCGGATGGTAGACAAGTACATCGGTGTCATCAAGGCCTATACGACCCGCGTCGGCGCCGGGCCGTTTCCCACCGAGCAGGACAACGAGGTGGGCCAGTACATCCGTGACGCCGGAAATGAGTACGGCACGACGACCGGCCGGCCCAGGCGCTGCGGGTGGTTCGACGCGGTGACTGTTCTGTACGGCGTTCGGATCGGTTCCATCGACAGTCTCGTCCTGCTGCATCTCGATACGCTGACGGGCCTGAAGGAACTGAAGCTCTGCCGTGCGTACGAACTGGACGGGCGGGAGACGACGTTTTTCCCGGCCAACATCACCCGGCTGGCACGGGCCAAGCCGATCTACGAGACGTTGCCCGGCTGGGACGAGGACATCACGGGCGCCACGACATTCGACGAGTTGCCCGCCAACGCCCGACGGTACGTCGAGCGAATCGAGCGGATCGTCGGCCGGCCGGTCGAAATGATCGGCGTCGGCCCCGAACGAAGTCAAACGCTTACTCGGACGTAGGGACGCGTGCCGGGATCGCCTTGCGAGGGGCGAATCAGGTCAAGAGGGCTTGCTGCCCGCAGGTTGGTGCCAATGAGCATGGAGCAAAAACGCAAAGCGACGGCCGAACGGCTGGGGGTGCCGCCGGAGTTGATGCCGCGACATCTCGCCATCATCATGGACGGCAACGGCCGATGGGCGCAACGCCGGGGATTGCCGCGGTATGAAGGTCACGGGCAGGGGGCCCAGACGGCCGAGATGATCTCCCTGCGCTGCGTCGATCTGGGGATCGAGTCAGTCACCTTGTATGTGTTCAGCCTGGAGAATTGGAAGCGGCCGCAGGCCGAGATCGACGCCCTGATGCATATCTACAGCGGCTATCTGGTCAGTATTCGCCAGAGCCTGATGGAGAACAACGTCCGTTTCGTGCATCTGGGACGCATGGCTGGTCTCCCGGTGGCGGTCAAGGACGCGTTGTTGGGGACGGCAGAGTTGACCGGCGGCAACACCGGGATGGTTCTGGCGATGGCGCTCAACTACGGCGGGCGGGCCGAGATCGTCGATGCGACCAAGGCTATCGCCCAAGGCGTTCAGGATGGGACGTTGCGCACAGAGGACATCGACGAGCAGTGCATCAGCGACCATCTCTACACCAAAGGTCTCCCCGATCCGGACCTCTTGATCCGGACGGCCAACGAACTGCGCGTCAGCAACTTCCTGCTGTGGCAGATCTCCTACTCCGAGTTCTACGTGACCGATACGCTCTGGCCCGATTTCGATCAGGCGACTCTCGAGAGGGCCATGCTCGCCTATGCCCGCCGGGATCGCCGGTTTGGGGCCATCAACACGGGCCCCACATCCTGTGGATGACCCCATCGCCGTTGCGAAGGAGGCGGCGGACGTTCGGCGGGTTTTGCACCAGATATCGAATGGATCTTGTCCACTGAGATGCTCAAGCACAGGATATTCTCCGGAATTCTGATGACGTTGGTCTTCGGCGGCCTGGTCATCCTGGACGGCTGGCTCGACGGGTCGGCCACGGCTGCCGCCGGCGATGACCGGGCAATGCAGGGGACGGTATTGACGGTCCTTGTGGCCGTCGTCGTGGCGCTTGCGACGGTTGAATTCGCCGGCCTGGCTGCCGCTAAAGGCCTGCACGTTCTTCTCGGTCCCAGCGTTACAGGGGTGGTATTGCTTTCGACCGCGTGGTACTGGCCCCAATGGTTCGGCGTGCCCTTACATGCGTATGTGCTGTATGTGCTGGTCTTTGCGCTTCTGGCGTCGGTGGGGGCGCAATATCGGCGATATGGGACCGACGGTGTGCTGGCTAATTGTGGCGTCAGTGGCCTGGCCGTCCTCTACCTCGGGCTGCTGGCTGCGTTTGTTGTGGGGATTCGGGTGGAATTGGGGCTCTGGGAAGCTTTGATGCTGATGTTTGTCGTCAAATTTTCGGATATCGGGGCGTTCACATTCGGCAAGCTGTTTGGCAGGCACAAGTTTTCGCCTCGCGTCAGTCCGGGCAAGACCTGGGAGGGGTTGGCCGGAGCGATGATCGTGGCCGTGGGTACAAGTCTCGCATTTGCCGTCGCCTTTGATATAATGGCATGGCCTTGGGCCTTGGTCTTTGGCGGGTGTTTCGCCGTGATCGGCCAGTTGGGCGACCTGACCGAGTCGATGATGAAGCGGGATGCCCAGCAAAAGGATTCAGCGAACCGTGTGCCCGGCTTCGGTGGTATACTGGACGTGATCGATTCGCCCTTGGTGGCGGCGCCGTTCGGATACCTCTTCTTTCGGCTGGTGATCTGACGCACCGCCGTCGGGACGAGCCCGAGCAACCAGACCATATCGCTGAGGCGAGGAGCAATTTGGAAGTCATCGTACAATTAGATCCAGGCAGCAAACAGCTTGAGCTTTTCGGACCTTCCGACAGTCACCTTCGCCAACTGCGCCGGTCTCTCGGAGTCAGCATCACGGCTCGTCAGTACAATCTCATCATCAGCGGCGCCGAAGGCGACGTCAGCCAGGCGGCGGAGGTTGTGGACCGGATGCAGAAGCACCTGCTCAAGCATCGGCAACTGACCGGCGACGACGTGACCGGCTTCATCGAGCAGGGGACCCAGACGGCGGCGGCGGACGACGGGCAGGCTGTGACCGTCTACTCCAAGAAAGTCGTCGAGCCATCCACCGCCGGGCAGTTGAAGTACGTCGAGACCATGCTGAGCAATGACGTCACGTTTTGTACGGGGCCGGCGGGAACGGGCAAGACCTACCTGGCGGTGGCGGTGGCCGTCTCGATGCTCAAGAAGCGGCAAATTCGCCGCATCGTGCTCGCCCGCCCGGCCGTCGAAGCGGGCGAGAAGCTGGGCTTTCTGCCGGGGGATATCCAGGCAAAGGTGAACCCCTACCTGCGGCCGCTGTTCGATGCGCTCGAGGACATGATGGATTTCGCCCAGATGCGGAAGTTCATGGATCTCGACATCATCGAGATCATCCCGTTAGCCTTCATGCGGGGGCGGACGTTGAACGAAGCCGCCATCATCTGCGACGAGGCCCAGAACACTTCCGGCCTCCAGATGCTCATGGTCCTGACGCGCCTCGGGCACGGCTCGAAGATGATTATCACCGGCGACGTCACGCAAATCGACCTCGACATCGCACAGAAGAGCGGCATGATCGAAGCGATGGAGACTCTGCGCCGGATCAAGGGCATCGGCGTCGTCGAGTTGAATCAGCGCGACATCGTGCGGCACCGGCTCGTACAGAACATCGTGAGGGCCTACAAGAAGAAGCAGGAATCACAGAAGCAGGGACAGACGCGGCGGCGCTCGTAAGATGGGAGCGACCGCGGCCATGGAGACCGGCGTGGGTTTCTGTCTCTTCCCGATGGGGTGAGTTCTATGGGGCTATTCAACAGGAAGACGAATCCACGGCGCAATCTGGTGCGTCGAACTATTTCTTCCGGCCGCGCCGTCCGGTTCTCGGGGCTGGCAAGCCGGGAAGCAGTCATCTCGATTCTGCTGTGGCTGGGATTTGTGGTTTGCTGCGGGGTGATCCTCTCTTTCGAGATGATTACGGCGGGACGCTACCGCGTCGTCGGGGCGCTGTGTGCGGTCGTGGTTTTCCTCTCGGTTGGAGCAGGGTTCTACGTCTATCACTACGAACACCGCATCCTGCGCAACCATGCGCGGACCTTGTCGTTGATCGGTACGTTTCTGGTCCTGCTGGGAGCGCTCAAAGTTGCGGTGCTGTCCAGCGGCGCATCGCGGTGGGCGCCGAGTTGGGGGACGGGCACGGCGGTGGTCGCCGCGATCATCTTCGTCATCGCCTACGACCAGCGGTTTGCCATCGGCATGGCGACGTTGTATGCCGTCTTTGCGTGCCTGGCGGCAGGGCCCAGGCCGGGGGACGGGTTCCAGCTTCAGGGCATCGGACTGTTCCTGACGATGGCCGCCGGCGTGGCGACCTGCTGTTTCTCGCTCAAGGAGATCCGCACCCGCATGAAGCTGCTCGAGGTCAGCGCGATGGCGGCGGTGGCCGTCTTCTGCATGGCGTTGTCGGTGGTCTATCTGAACTTCCTCGGCGAGCCGCAGGACCTGGTCTCGGTCGTTGCCGCCGCCGGCCATCATGCCTTGGCCGCCTTCCTGGGCGGCTTGTTGATCCAGAGCCTGCTGCCGCTGATCGAGAAGACGTTCCGCATCGCTACGAGCATGACCCTGCTGGACTATTCCGACGCCAACCAGCCCCTGCTCAAAAAACTGGCGATGGAGGCGCCCGGGACGTTCAGTCACAGCCTGTTGATCGGCTCCATTGCGGAGGCGGCGGCCGAGGCGATCGGCTGCAACGGACTTCTGTGCCGGGTCGGGGCCTATTACCACGATATCGGCAAGATCAACAAGCCCAAGTACTTCGTCGAAAACGAGATGGGATCGGCCAGCAAACACAAGGAATTGTCTCCGGCGATGAGCCAATTGATCATCGTTGGCCACGTCAAGGACGGCGTCGAGATGGCCAAGGAGTACGGGCTTCCCAACGTGCTGCGCCAGTTCATCGAGACCCACCACGGCACCACGCTGGTTGAGCCGTTCTATCATCAGGCGATCAAGAAGCATGAGGACGCCGATCCGACGGGCAAGAAGCCCAAGGGCGCGCCGCCGTGTGAAAGCGAATTTCGGTACGCCGGCCCGAGGCCGAAGACGAAGGAGGCCGCGATTATCATGCTCTCCGATGCGGTCGAGGGCGCCGTCCGGTCGCTGGGCGATGTGACGTTGGCAAAAGTCGAGATCGTCGTGCACAACATTGCCATGAAGCGATTGCAGGACGGCCAGTTCGACGAGTGCGATCTGACGCTCCGCGAACTCAGTGGGATCGAGGCGAGCATGTCGAAGTCGCTGGCGGCCCACTACCACGGCCGAATCGCCTATCCGACGCCCGCCGATGCGCCGCTGCCGCCGCCGAAAGCCGCTGTGCCCAGGATGGTCGAGACGTAGGGGGCCATGAACAACATTGCGATCACATGGCAGACCGAGGATGTCCCGGCCGACGAGCCTGCATTGGAATCGCTGGTTCGTGCGATCTGCGGGAAGTTCGGTGTCTCCGGGGCGACGGTCGGCGTGGCGGTCGTCGATGATGCGCAGATCGGCGAGTTGAACCGGCGGTTTCTCGGTCATGAGGGCCCCACGGATTGCCTGAGTTTCGATCTGTCGGATCACGACGCGCGGGTCTTCGACCTCATTGTCAACGGCCAGATGGCGGCGCGTGAGGCGGCGCAGCGCGGCCATCCGGCTCGGGCCGAGCTGGCGCTGTATGTGACGCACGCCTTGCTGCACCAACTGGGGTTTGACGACGTCACACCCGACCAGGCTCGCCGGATGCACGAAACAGAAGATGAGATTCTGCAACACGTGGGCCTCGGAGTGGTGTATAATGGCCCCCCGCGATCGTGATGGGCCGGCAGGTGGTTGTCGGTCCGAATTGGGGATTGGATTGAAAGGATAGTCACAGGTGGGCTTCATCGGTTGGGCCGTGTTGTTGATTTGCCTGCTCGTTGGGGCGACACTGTTCTTTTCCGTCAACGCCATCGCGCTGCGTAGTTTCTCACGCCTCCGATTGCAGGAGGCGTTCAAGGCCGCCAACGGAGAGGAACGGCCCAGGCTGGTCGATACCCTGGCAGAGAACGCGGATCGCCTGAGTCTGGCGTGTTCGTTCTATCGGCTCGTCGCCAATTTCTGCGCGTTGCTGCTGCTGATGGCGATGCTCTCGACGCTGCGGAACCACGTGCTCAGCCCCGGCAGCTACGTCCTGGTCTTCTTCGTCGCGCTGGCGATCTTCTCTGTGTTCAGTCTGGCGATCCCGCATGCGTGGGCCAAGTACGCCGGGGAGAAACTGCTCAGCCGAACCTACTACGTGCTGATGTTTTTCGCATTCCTGGCGACCCCCATTCTCTATGTTCTCCAGTTGTATGACGGGTTCGTGCGCCGTCTGGCCGGCGTCACCGACGTGACACCCGAAGAGCAGTTGGAAGAGAAACATGAGGAATTTCTGGAGGATCTCGAACAACACCGAATGGAAGGGACGTTCGATGAGGAAGAGCAGGAGATGATCGAGAACGTTCTCGAACTGAGCGAGAGCCGGGCCGACGAGATCATGACGCCACGCACGGACCTCGTTGCCATTGAGGTCCACTCCGATCTGCCGACCGTGCTCGAGGCGATCAAGAAGGCGGGCCACTCTCGCATCCCCGTCTACGAGGAGAACATCGACAATATCGTCGGGTTCATTTACGCCAAGGACCTGCTGGCCGAAATCGGCAAGGATCCAAGCCAGTTCTGCCTGCGTGATCGGATGCGCGAGGCGTACTTCGTGCCGGAGAGCAAACCCCTGCGGGCGTTGCTGCACGAGTTTCAGAACCAGAAGCTGCATATCGCCGTGGTGCTCGACGAGTACGGCGGGACGGCGGGCATCGTCACGCTTGAAGATATCATCGAGGAACTGGTCGGCGAGATCACCGACGAATACGAAGAGACACCACCCGCATCGGTCAAACAGGTCGATGAGAACACCATCGAGGTCGACGCGCGGACCTACGTCGATGATCTCAACGATGAGTACGAACTGGATCTGCCGGACGATGAGGACTATGACACGGTCGGGGGCTTTGTTTTCGCTCGACTGGGCTATGTTCCGAAGACAGGCGAGCACTTCGATTACAAGAACCTCCAGTTTACGATTGCCTCGGCCGAATCGCGACGCATCAACCGCATCACAATCCGGAAAGTGCCGGAAGCGTAGCCATGCTGACCAGAGATCGCGCCGTCTGCATTCGCTGTGTCGACTACTCTGAGACCTCGCAGATCGCCACCTTCTTCGCACGGCTTGCGGGCAAGATCAGCGTCATTGCCAAGGGTTCCAAGCGGGCCAAGTCCGCCTTTGACGGGCCGATCGAGGTCCTGTCGTATGGGGACATCGTCTTCACGGGCGCCGACAAGGACAAGCTGGCGACCCTGACGGAGTACCAGCAGCAGCCAATGCGAGGGGGATTGCGGCGGAATCTCTTTGCTCTGGACAGTGTGTTGTTTGCCGCCGAACTGCTCGGCCGTCTTACCCACGATTGCGATCCGCATCTGATTCTCTTCGACCAGTTCGTCGAGTTGATCCAGGACCTCGACCAACAGGCCGCGGATGGGCCGCGTCGCGACATCCTGCTGCGACTGGTCCTGTTTCAATTGGCTCTGCTGCGGGAGGTGGGCCTGCGGCCGAACCTCAAGACGTGCGCCAATTGCCGAAGATCGCATTCGTCCGACTGGCGGGAAAGCTACTTCAGCAGCTCCGCCAACGGGCTGGTCTGCCGCGATTGCGAGATGCACTTCCCCGAGCGGGTCCGGCTCAGCGGCCCGGCTGCTCGCACCCTGGCCAATCTCAGACAGATCGGCCAGACCCCCGAGAACGTCCTCGACGAAATCGAGGCGGTCCTGATCCACCATTTCACCGAGACCCTCGGGACTCGCCCCAAAATGGCCGCCCACATCCTGAAATCACGTCCGAGATAGCCGGCGGTCACACTCACACCGGTAGGGCCGGGGCTCAGTCAAACAGCGCCGGCTCATCCTCAGGATGCCTGCTCTTCTTCGGTCCGAGGCCGAGGTGGTCGCGGGCCTGGGGGGTGACTTCGCGGCCTCGCTTGGTCCTCCGGACGAAGCCGATCTGGAGCAGGTAGGGCTCGACGACGTCTTCGAGGGTGTCGCGTTCTTCGCCCAGGGTCGCGGCGATGGCTTCAATCCCGGCCGGGCCGCCGTCGTAGATGTTGACCAGGGCCTTGAGGAAGGCCCGGTCGAGCGGATCGAGGCCCAAGGCGTCGATCTGTTCCATCTTCAGGGCGTTCTCGACGATGTCGGTGCTGAGAACGCCGGAACCCTTGACCTGAGCGTAATCGCGGACGCGTTTGAGCAGGCGGTTGGCGATTCGCGGCGTCCCGCGCGAGCGACTGGCGATCAGCTCCAGCGTACCGTCCTGGCAGTCGAGTCTCAGCAGTCGGGCCGATCTCGCGAGAATCTCCGTCAGTTCCGGCGTGCTGTAGAAATCGAGGTGGTACAGCATCCCGAACCGGCTCCGCAGCGGCGCGCTGAGCAGGCCCGCCCGCGTCGTGGCGCCAACCAGCGTGAACCGTTTCAGCGGGAAATTGATCGTCTTGGCATGCAGCCCGCTATCGACGGTGTAATCGACCTTGAAGTCCTCCATCGCCGGATAGATGAACTCCTCGACCGGCGTGCTGAGCCGGTGAATCTCGTCGATGAACAGGACATCGCCGGTGTTGACGCTGCTGAGCAGGCCCATCACGTCGCCGGCCTTGACCAGGGCCGGACCGGACGAGCAGCGGATCTTCGCCCCCATCTCGTTGGCCACGACGTGGGCCAGAGTGGTTTTGCCCAGGCCCGGCGGGCCATAGAACAGAATGTGCTCGAGAGGCTCCGACCGCTGGCAGGCCGCCTGGATCGCGATGCCCAGCTTCTCTCGAATGTTTGGCTGGCCGATGCATTCGTCCAGACGTTGAGGTCGAAGGGCGCTGGTGAAAACCTCCTCCGCCTCATTGAGGGACTGTCCACTGATGACTCTTCCGATTGCCATAGCCAGAGCATACACGACCAGCCGCAGATTTCAAGTACGGGCGAAGAATCATTCGCCCCTGGCCGGAGCGATCTTTCACCCCTACCGATTGGCGATATGCCGCTCGTATTCGGCGCGGGTATCGACCATCTCCAACTGGGTCCCGCCCCACGGCTCCTGCCCGGTGAAGTTGGTCGTATTGAATGCCGCATGGTCGATCCGTCCCTCGGGTCCCTCGATCCCCCAGGAATCCGTTCGATAGACGCGGGCCCCTTCATTTTCAGCGACCCATGTTCCCTGCCCGAGCGTGGTCTGGCTCCACATATAGCTGGTGTAATCCCGGCTGCGATCCGCATCGCGCAGACTGTCCATGTACTGGTCGAACGCCTGGTTACTCTCGGCGATGGAGTTCTGCAGGTTGCGGTTGAGCTGCTGCTGCCGGGCGTAGCGATTCTGCATCTCGCCGCCGAACCACTGCTGATTGACCTGGGTGGACTTGATGATCTGGAGGTACAGAGGCAGCCATTCGTCGTATTCGTTGTCGGGCGCCCAACTGCCGTCGGCCAATACCTGCCAGACCGGGCTCATCGGTATGGCGATGCACTGGACCGCGAAGAGACCACGAAGCGTCGCACCGGTCGCGAGGCTACGGAAGCGGACATGCATCAGACGCGCATCGACCTGCATGCCCTGCGCCTGGAACTGGCGGATCGAGTCGGCGGCCTCAGGAATGGCCTGTTCGGTGGGGCACTCACCCAGCAGTTGCAGATCCGTCCCGACCTGCCCGAGTTGCAGGACCAGGCCCAGCGCCTGCAGTGGCGGCTGATATGACGCATTGATCGTTCCGGGCACGGGGAACTGAGTGGGAATGACCGTATGGCTGCCCGATCCGACCCCGCGCTGCTTGGTTTGCGGGTTGTCGAACGTTGTGAATTGGACCTTTTGTCCCTGAAGACTCCAGCCCTGCGGGATCTGGAGTGCCATGGACTGATCCGGAAGGGCCGCCGGGCGAAGAGGCACCTGCCGCCCGGCTCGTCGCGACGCCTGCTGGATCATCGCGGCCGGCGAGAGCACCTGCCCGCCTTGCGGCGCCGGCGCCTGCGTGGCGAACTGGCGACCGCGTTCCTGAACGGCCGCCATCCCTTCTGGTGCAAAGGCGAGATTGGCGGCCACCGCAATCAGGGTGGGGCGAACCTCGTCCCACAGGTCCTCGCGGGCCAGGAGGATGTAGACGGTGCCGGTACGCTGCGTGTGGAAGAAGTAGCCGCGTCCGATGCCCTTCTCCCCTTCATCGATCAAAGTAATTTCGGCGATGGTGCGCTCTCGCTCCGGCGTGGAATTGATGCTGGCGACCTTGAGGGTGGGAATCTCCGCCGCTATGGCTGTCAGACACTTGGCCGCCAGGACGACGGAGTCCTTGATCTCCTCGTCGGTGGGGAAGGTCATGAACATGACGGCGGCCTTTTCTGCCGGGTCCATCAGCGAGAGGCCGAAGGCGCCCTCGCCCAACGGTTCCTGGTTCACCGTCCAGTCCCTGGGTTTGTAGAGGAGCACTTTGCCGTCGGGAGACTCGTATCTTTCGAGATCCGGGCCGGCCTGCATTGTTGGGGGGCCTTGTTCATTCGTCTGTGGGATGGGGGCCGGGCTGGCAATTCGGTTTCCGCATTCAGGGCAGAACCTTGCCCCAGCCGGCAGCTTGGCGCCGCACTGGGGGCATGCTGTGACGGGGGCTGGTTGGGCAAGTCCTGCGCCGCAGGCCGGACAGAATTTCGCACCCGCCTTCGCCAGCGCGCCGCACTGCGGGCAGCGCGTCTTGCCCGCAACCTCGATGGGTTCTGTCGGCGTGGATGCAGGTGCAGGCGTCTGCGTCGGCCGGACGTTGGTGGAGGTCAGAACCGCGGTGATCTCCTGGCCGCCAACCTGCATGGCCTGGCGCACTCCGCCGATCCCGTCGGCATAGTGACTGATCGACACCATAGGTGCCTGGCCCGGCACCGTGACAGTCGATTGCACCCTGACACAGTCGAATGTCCCTGCCGGCGTCTGGACTCTCTCGGCTCCAAGCCACCGGTTCGTCGTGGTGATCGACATGCCGAACTGACTTGTCGTGGACGTCCATGTCTGGCCCTCCTGGACCGGCAGCTTGATCCGCAGGACCGGCGGATCGTAGCGCATCTCCTGGCCCTGGGCTTGAGCCATGTAGGTCTTGACGCCTTCGGCGTCGGTGGCCATGTACTCCCGTTGGGTCTGCCAGCCCATGCGGGTCTCGACCACGGCGCAGCGGACCGCGCCGACCTGGGCGTATCCCACGACCGCAACGGTCATCTCCACACCCGTAGACATGGCGTAGGACCACTGGTTGCCCTCTTTCAGGGGAAAGTAGTCCGCCCCCGGCGCGGCGCAGGTCAGGACGGCAGTCAGAACAGCGGCGAATCGCACGGCTCTCATGGAATCCTCCTATGACCTTGAACACTGCACACGTCATGTTTCGCTGTCACATCGCGATCGGCATGATATCCCTCACCCTGCGGGCCGGTCAAGTCCAAATGCCGCCGGGCCGGCGGGGGATTTGGTTGTGGTCGGGGGCGGGGCGGGGTAGAATAGCAGCGCCGCAGGTGACGCGGCGGGAAGGGCCGGGCCGAGAGCCGGCCGGCTCATCAGATCGGTTTCCGACGGACATCAGAAGAGCAGCACATTGACCGAGACGCACGAATTATCTCTGACCGGTAAGAAGGCGCGTCTGGCTGTTGGGCAGCGGCTGGGCAAATACCGCTTGGAGGCCCATCTGGGCACCGGTGGCAGTTGTGAGGTCTGGCGGGCCAGGGATAGCGTTGAAGACATCCGTGTGGCCTTGAAGATCCCTCTGGTGGGAGTGGGGGGCGAGCGCGATAGCGAGCAACTGTTTCGCGAGGTCCGTCTGGTTGCCAAGCTGCGGCACCCGCATATCATGCCCATCAAGAACGCCGATGTCATCGATGGCTACGCGGTCCTGGCGACCGAGCTGTCGGTCGGGACCCTGGAAGACCGCTCGCGGCCGATGTCGGTTCGGCGAATCCTGTCGATCGGGCTCCAGGTGCTTGACGGGCTGGCCTACGCGCATCGGCATCGGGTGGTGCACTGCGACGTGACGCCCAACAACATCTTCCTGTTCCCGGACGGTCGCGTGGCGCTGGGCGATTTCGGTATCAGTCTGAAGATCAAGGGCCGCATGGCGACGGTGGACGACTTCGGCACGCCCGGCTACGTCGCGCCCGAGCAGGCCTACGGCAAGCCCACTTATCAGAGCGATTGCTTCGCCGTCGCGTTGATTCTGTATGAGTATCTGACGGGCGTGCTGCCGCGCTGGCCGTTCCGCTGGCCGCCTCGGGGCTACCAACGACTACGCGAACGGACGAGCCTGGCGATGCTGGCGTTTCTCAAGCGGGCGCTGGCGATCGATCCGCAGCGGCGATTCGCGGACGCTGAGGAGATGCGGGCGGCGCTGATCGAGGTGCTGCCGAAGGGCCTTCGTCTGGCCGCCGGCGGCAAGGGCCACGAGCGGCACAAGCTCGACTGGCGCAAGGTGCGGCGCGGTGCATTCATGAAGCGATACGACAAGGTCCTGTCGGCGTCGTTTCGGTGCGTCGATTGCGGCGAGCCGATCGCCGAGACCATGGAAATCTGTCCCTGGTGCGGCAGCGAGCGGAATCGGTTCGAGGCCAGCACCGCGCTAAGCCACATCTGTCCGCGCTGCGGCAAAGGAGTGCTGCCGGAGTGGCGCTACTGCCCCTGGTGCTACGGTCCGGGCTTCAAATCACCGAGCGAGACGCGCACGAAGGGCGTCCGCTATCACGGGCGGTGCACGCACTGCGGCGGCGGGCTGATGCGGTTCATGCGGTATTGTCCGTGGTGCCGGCGGAAGGTTCGCAAGCCGTGGCACGTTCGCCCGTTCGGCGAGGTCTGTGGCCGGTGCAAGTGGTCCGTGGACACGGAGTTCTGGGACTACTGCCCGTGGTGCAAGCAGTGTCTGGTCGAGTGAACCGAGCAGGGAGGTGACGATGATCGAGCCTTTGGGCGCAACGGAAGGTGCTACGGACAGATTCCTCTGGGCGGCCGCCAGCGATATTGGCAGGTTGCGCGAGGACAATCAGGATGCCTTTGCCGCTGAGCCCGAAGCAGGGCTGTTCCTCGTCGTGGACGGGATGGGGGGCCATCGTGGCGGGGCTATCGCGGCCGCGACGGTCGCACAGGATCTTCCCCCTGTCATCGAACTCGGCCTGGACCGTCTTCGAACGCGCAACGGTCGCTCGATCCGACGCCTGCTGCGAAAGGCGATTCTCGACCAGAGCCGGCACGTTCATCGTGAGGGCGACAGCGAGAGCGGCTGTATCGGGATGGGGGCGACCCTGGTCCTGGCCCTGTTTGCCGGTGATCGCGTCTACATTGCCAACGTGGGCGACAGCCGCATCTACCGCCTGCGCAAGGGCCGGCTCGAGCAATTCAGCGAAGACCATTCGGTGGTTTCCGAACTGCTCGGCGCCGGGCAGATCACGCCGGATGAGGCGGCCAACCATATCGACCGAGGCGTGGTGACCCAGTACATGGGCATGCCGGAGGCCGTCGAACCGCACGTCCGCTCGGCGGCGCTGAAGCCGGGTGATCGGTTCCTGCTCTGCACGGACGGCCTGACCGACCTGGTGAGCGACGAAGCGATTGCAGAGACACTTGTGGCAAACCCAGAACCTCAAGCGGCGTGCCGAACGCTCGTCGAGGCCGCCAACCGGGCCGGAGGCACCGACAATGTGACGGT
>JAAYBA010000505.1 GCA_012719085.1 Planctomycetota bacterium | reverse complement strand
TTGCCTGCGATCATGGCTGGAAGCAGAATAGCGATCATTGTGCGGGTTTTCATGGCGAAGTCCTTGTCCCCGTGCCCGCTCAGAGGAGGTCCCACGGGCTACGGGCGGCGCGAGCGAGCATGCGATTGGCTTCGTCGTCGCTGACGAAGCATTCCTCTTGCGGATTCCAGCGGAGCTTGCGGCCCAGGCGCATCGCAATGTTTCCGATATGGGCGATCGTGAAGCAACGCTGTCCGATTTCCGGCGGGAAGTAGCACGCCTGACGCGATTTGACGCAGTCCAGGAAATTGCGATGTTCGCCTTGCGGGCACGTATACAGATGGATCTCCTCGGGCCCGATGACGGAATCGAGAATGGCAGGCCGGCTCGCTTCGAGCTTGCCGCGCCAGCCCCGGTTGCCGACCCAGCCTTCGCTGCCCTCGAATCGCAGGCTGGGCTCTCCCGAGTCGACGAAGAGCTTGACGCCGTCGGCATAGGTATACTGGAGATGATACTCGCGCGCGGTGTCGTAGAGTCCGCCCTTGCAGAAGATGCCCTGGCCCTCGACCTCGACCGGTCCGGTGTGCTCGGTGTCGTTGCCCCACTGGGCGCCGTCGAGCAGGTGCGCGCCCCAGTCGGTGAGCATGCCGCCGGAGTAATCGAAGATCCAGCGGAAATTCCAGTGGCAGCGGTCCTTGGTGTACGGGGCCCAAGGGGCCGGACCGAGCCACATGTCATATTCGAAGCCCTCGGGCACGGGCATCGGCTCGGGGTTGCCCGGCGTATCGGGCCCGACCGGCAGCTCCACCTTGATCGTATGGACATTGCCGATCCGTCCGTTGCGAACCAACTCGCACATGCGGTGGTAGACGTCCACCGCCCGATCCTCGGTGGACCACTGGAACACCCGCCCGTAGCGATCCATGATCTCGACGAGCCTGCGGCCTTCTTCGACAGTCAAAGTCGGCTTCTCGCATTGAACGTCCTTGCCCGCCTTGGCGGCAGCGATGGAGATCGGCACGTGCCAGTGGTCTGGCGTCGAGATCATCACCGCGTCGATGTCCGGACGGGCCACAATCTCTCGCCAGTCCTGTGTCGTCATGCAGCCGGTATTGCCGTATCTGGCGTTGACCAGGTCGCGGGCCTTGTGCAGGTTGACCGGATCGACGTCGCACACCGCCACCGCCTGCGCATCGGGCTGGGCCAGATAACTCTTGAGGTTCATATTGATGCCGTGATCGCCCGTCCCGATGAAGCCCACTGTGATGCGTTCGCTGGCTGCGGCAGCGCCCGCCTTGCCCAGCGCCGAAGAGGGAACGAAGTAAGGTATCGCCGCGCTGCTCACAGCAAAGGCTGTTTGCTTCAGGAACGCTCGCCGCCCAATCCTGTAATTCATCGAGATCCTCCCAATGGCTTGTTCGTAGTGTGCCCGTGAGGGCATATCAAGAAACGCCTTACGGCGTCACTACGAACCCATCAAAATGACAGCAGCATCTGCCAGATATACATGTTGCCCAAAGCGTCGACGTCCTCCCAGACCTTCTGCAACAGGGCCTTGTCGCCCGTGATCTCGGGCAGGTCCTTGGCGCGCTGTTCCCACGGGAAGCACACGCCGGGCTTGACCCGAGGCGTCGGCCGGCCGGCCAGACCAGCGACCTTCTTACGCGATTCGACCGAGGAGGGCAGATCGCACGGGGGCGTCGCGACCGGCGCCTTGTACGTGCCGGAGCCGTAGACGCCATGCTCGCGGCAGACCTGGGTCATCGTCTTCATGTTCTCGACGCTCGTGTCGTTCTGCATGATCGCGCCGGCGTCGAGGAT
>JAAYBA010000065.1 GCA_012719085.1 Planctomycetota bacterium | reverse complement strand
TGGTCACCCTGCGGAAAGCTCTCGGCTACGATCCGAGGCGCGCCGTAATGCCTGCGAGACCATGTCCCCAAAGCGGTGCGCGTGGAACACATTGAATGCGGCTTCCGTCGTGCCGTTGGGTGTGGCGACCCGGGCGCTGAGCTGCGCCGGGCTGGTGCCCTCACCGGCGGCCTTCTCCGCCAGTAGCGCCGCGCCTTTGGCGGTCTGGAGCACGAGGTGCTGGGCATCGTCTTCAGGCAGGCCCAGATCGACGCCTGCCTTGATCATCTCCTGCATCAAGAGGAAGAAGTAGGCTGGCCCCGAGCCACTGACCGCTGTGACCGGATCGAGCAGGCTCTCGTCCTCGACGACGATGACCTCGCCTACGCTCAACAGGATAAGGCGGGCCTTCTCGACCTTCGTTCGGGCCTTCGCATTGGCGTAGAGCGCGCTGGCGGCCTCATCGACCCACGCGGGCATGTTGGGCATGACCCGGACGATGGCCAGGTCGCCGAGGATCGATGCGATCAGCGACGTCGTGATGCCGGCGGCGATCGAGATGACCAGGGTGTCCTCGCCGATGCCGCTCTTGATGCTCTCCAGTGCAGTTCGCATGTTCTGCGGCTTGACGCTGAGCACCAGGACGTCGACCTTCGAGGCCAGCAGGACGTTGTCGTCGGCAGTCCGGACCCCGTAGTGCTCCCGGAGGTATTCGAGCCTCTCCGGGCGGATGTCACTGGCATAGACCTTGCCGGGACGATAGACCCCTGCCTTCAGCACGCCGTTGATGAGCGCTTCGGCCATGTTGCCGCCGCCGATGAAACCGATGGTCTCCACGGTGTTCTCCTTGTCCAACCCTTTGAAAGTGGCTTCGCATGGGTCCCTGACGCACGGCAGGTAGGATAGGGGGCGGGCTGAGGAAAATCAATGGAAAAGCTGGGGAATATGTCCCAAAAACCACCGCGACGGCGTGCATCGAACGTCTCAGCCCGTCAACAGTTCGAACTGCTCCTTGCTCAGGCACTGGCGCAGCTTCTGCAACGCCGTCAATTCGATCTGGCGAATGCGTTCTTTGGTCAGGCCGAGTTCGTCGCCGATCTGCTTGAGCGTCTTGGTCTTCTTGCGCACGGTGGCGCCGAGCAGGCCGAAGTGGTGCAGGATGACATACTGCTCGCGTTCATCGAGTTCCTCGCGGATCACCTCGGCCAGGCTCTGCCGGGTTCGTTCGATGGCCAGTACGTCGGCGGTGTTCTGGCGCAACCCTCGCTGGATCGTGGCCAGCGATTCGGCGCGTCGGCGGGTCAGTTCGGTGCTCCTGCCGGAGACCTTGGCGTATTCCTTCGCGATGTTGAGGGACGCCCGGCGACTGAAGCGAAAGCCCGTGGTGTAATCGAATTCTTCGACGGCCTGGATCAGGGCGAAGTTGCCCTTGCTGACCAGTTCGGAGAAGTTGGCACCGTCGCCGGTGTGCTTGCTGGCGATACTGACGACGAGCCGCAGATTGGCCTCGATCAGCATGCGGCGGATACTCTCGGCCTGTTCGAGATAGTCTTCAAGTTGTGACAGCAGGGACGCCGAGACGGCGGCCAACCGAATCTGATGCCGCTCGGTGGCCACAAGATACTTGAGATAGTTGTAACGTCGGAACAGCTCGATCTCCTCATCGCGACTCAGCACGGCCGTCGTCTTGAGCACTTGCAGATACTCGGGGAGAAGGCTCTCGCCGACCATCTCGAACGGCTCGACGCGTTTGTCCGGCTCCGGCTGGTCCACCTTCAGGGGGCGACCCAGGATTTGCCTGCGGGCCCCCTCGCGGAGGAACTCCTCGCTGGGGACGAAGTCGATCTTCCTGGCCAACAGGGTCATGGCTCGCCGCTGGTTGATGATGCGGTAGACGGTTGCCCGGCTGCGGTCGAATCGGGCCATCAGTTGCCGCACGCTGATTCCCTGTTTGTGAAGGCGATACAGTTCGGCCGCCTCGGTGGGTCTCATCCGGCCTGACGGCCGCCGAAAGACGGGTTTGCCGGGGTGCTGTTTCTCGTATTCCTGAAGGGTGTAGCGGACGGTCTCGTGGGCGACGCCCAGTTTGTTGCAGATTTGTTCGATGATCTGGTGTCGCGAGCCGGATGTCTTGGCGGCGAGGCTGCGGGCCTGGCGGACCACCTGCTGTCGCTCCTTTGTGGTCAGCCTCCGGAAGCGGCCGGCTTGGACGACGAGTTTGGGATTGTCCTGGACGAATCGCTCGACGGTGGACTCCAGAAAGCCGTACCGACGGCCGCCGTCGGCGAAGACGAAGCGGCGGGCCAGAAGGCCGCGCCGGCGCCAACGCCCAATGGTTTTCGTCGAGACGTTGAATCTCTGGGCCAGTTCCTCGGCGGCATAGACCTTCTCGCCTTGTTCGCTCGCCGGGGCGGCCAGCGAACTGCTGAGCCTGGCGATGAACACCTCGAGGTCTTGACGCAGGTCTCGGCCGTCGAGCAGCGGATGGTCGATCTCGTGTTGCGGGTGAAAGCCCGTGATGTGGAAGCAGACGAAGTCGAACGGGTACTGCCTGGCCTCGTCGATCAGTGTATGGAGCTTCTCGGCCGCCTCAAGCTCGCGGCGACGCTTGTCCTGCGGCGTGAACCGAAGCTGCATCAGCAACTGGGCCAGATTGGGATTCTTGATCGTTCGCACGGTCGGTTACTCGTATTCTCATTTGGCCAGATGTCTATTATAGCCTTTCCGGGCCCATAAGAAAAGGACAGTGCGAATCACACTGTCCTTGGTTCCCGCGATTTTGTCGTGCGTGCTCTATGTACGGTCGGCGCCGGTCAGGCCACGAGGCTCTTGGCCGTATCGACCGCCGAGGCGGCATCCGGGGCATAGCCCTGAGCCCCGATCTTCTCGGCGAAGCTCTGCGTCACCGGCGCCCCGCCCACCATGACCTTGGCTTTGACGCCCGCCTCCTGCAAGGCCTTGATCGTCTTTTCCATTCCCGGCATCGTCGTTGTCAGCAGGGCGCTCATACCGACGAGCTGGACGTTCTTCGACTTGGCCTCCTCCACGAACTTCGCCGGTGAGACATCCACACCCAGATCGATGACCTCGAACCCGGCGCCTTTGAGCATCATGGCCACAAGGTTCTTGCCGATGTCGTGCAGGTCGCCCTGGACGGTGCCGATGACCAACTTGCCGATCGGCTGGACGCCCGCCTTGACCAGTTCCGGCTCGAGCACCTCCATCGCCATCTTCATCGCCCGGGCGGCGATCAGCACCTCGGGGATGTAAACCTCGTTTTTCTTGAAGCGGTCCCCAATGACATCCATGCCGGCGATCAAGCCTTCGTCGAGGATGGCTTTCGGGGCCATACCCTCACTCAGCGCCGCCTTTGTGGTGCTCACTGCGGTTGCCTGGTCGCCCTTGATGACTGCTTCGGCCAACGCTTTCAGATCTGCCATCTTTCGTCACCTCAAATCTGCGTCCGTTGTCGTCTTTTTCCCACCTCTCCGAAGCAGGCATTAGACTGCATCGGCGTCGTCGCAACAAGCGCAAAATCGCCCTCTACAGGAAAACCGGTCACGCCCTTTTGGCGCGGATTGTCGGGTTGTTTGCTTGACTTGCGGCCAAGCGGCGGTAAGATGGCGACGAAATGGGTTTTGTCCCCGTAGCTCAATTGGATAGAGCGTTGGCCTCCGGAG
>JAAYBA010000504.1 GCA_012719085.1 Planctomycetota bacterium | reverse complement strand
TCGACAGCCGGCTCCACAGCGCACGGCGATGCCGTCGGCGTCTCCATCGCCGCATCGCTGCAAGGCGTCTCGGTGTCCGTAGCGGTCACCGAGGCGGATGTCGCCTCAGAGGCCTACGCCACCGGCGTTCGCAGCGGGATCGGTGAAGACACGATCGAGAACCGAGGGCCGTCCAGCGCCGGCATCCACGCGACCGCCACGGCCACCAGTTCGAGTGACAGCGTCTCGGTGGCGGTCAGCGGCGGCTGGATCGGCGTGGCGATGGGGGCATCCTTCGCCGAGGCGAACACCAAGGCGACGAGCGGGGCCGTGGGTGTCGAGGCGGGCGACTCCAACGATGTCGTGACGAACGCCTCACAGATCGTGACCTCCTCGACGGCCACCGTCTCATCGAATGCCGTTTCGGTCACGGCCGCCCTGGCCCCGAAAGGGTTCAGCGCCGGCGTGGCGTTCTCTGAGACCCAAACCAATTCGGCCGCGGACGCGACGGGAATCGACGCCGGAGATGGAGACGACACAGTCGAGAACGCCGGCGTCGTGGCGACCTCCTCGACGGCAACGACGACGACGAAGACGGTAACGGTCAATTTCGCCGAAGCGGGCGCGGCCGTCGCGGACGTCTCGTCCCAGGCCAGGGCGAACGCGACGGGCATCGACGGCGGCGCAGGCACGGACGCGGTGACCAACAGCGGCTCGGTGGTGACGACGGCGACGTCCACTGCCGACGACACCAGCGGCACGGCGAATCTGCTGGGATACGCTCGCGGCGACATCGCATCGACTTCGACAGCGACAGCCGTCGGCATCAGCAGCGGCGACGGGACGGCAGGCGAGACTCTGACCAATACGTCGGGGGCGAGCATTACGACGACCGCGACCGCCAATGCGTATGCGGACGACTATGTCGTTCAGGGCGGCGGCGTCGAATTCGCCAAAGTCGGTTCCCGGGCCGACGCCCGTGCGACCGGCATGGCCGGCACAGCGCTGGCGGACACGATCGGCAACGATGGGACGATCTCGTCGGTCGCCAACTCCGAGATCCTGGCGAGCAACTTCTCCTTCAATCTGGCCGGGGCTCAGCTCGGCAGCGTCGGGGTCAACGCAACGGCCACGGCGGTCGGTATCGACGGCGGCGACGGCGCCAATACCATCACCAACGATGCGGACGGGCAGATCGGCACGTACGCCGATCTCAGCACGACGTCCGTGGACACCGAAGTGGGTGTTCTCAGCGCTCAATTCGTCGGTTCGGGCGTGACGGCCGACGCCTGGTCCCACGGCATTCTCGCCGGCGCTGACGACGACACGATCGACAACCACGGCTCGATCGACGCCACGGCAAACGCCCTCGGCGCAGCCGGAGGCGCTTCGCTCGGCCTGATGTCCATGGGTCTGACCAGCGCCCTGGCGTCGGCCCAGATGGACGGCATCCGGGCGGGCGGCGGCGATGACGTCGTTACCAATCTCGGGACGATCCGCGCCGGCGCGATCCGGGCGGGCGACGACTACCTTGCGACGGCGATGACCGAGGCGGTCTCGTTCGATCTGTTCTCGCTGATGATGTCATCGTTGGGGGCCGGTGCCGACGTCACCGGCATCCAGGCGGGCGACGGGGACGACACCGTCTCGAACTACGGCACGATCTTCATCGGAGACGAGGACGCAACGGACGCCTGCACCAGCTCACGCTCTATGGTCATAGGAAGGTCGTTCGGCTTTGGCGGTCAGATTGCGGGGGCGAGCTTCGCCTATGCCGGGTCCTCGGCGCGGATCGCCTCCTTCGGGATGGACGGCGGTGCCGGGGACGATCTTCTCACAAACTCAGGGGACATAACCGTGAAAGCCCGTTCGTACGCGGATGTTGACTGCGAGACATTCGTTCCCATCGGGCTACTGGATTCGCTGGCGCAGGCGACGTCGATCAGTGAGGCCACGGCAACCGGCATATATGGCGGCTATGGAGATGATGTTGTCGAAAACTACGGGACCATCACGGCAGATGCGTTGACCATATCCGACGCGGCAACCGACGCCGAGGTCGATGTGTTTGCCGAACCTCATGCCGAGAGCGAGGCAGAGGCAACGGCACACGCGGCCGGTATTGACGGCGGATCACAGGGCACCAAAGTGCTCAGCAATTTCGGCACGATCCACGCCGTAGCGAACGCCGGTGCACGACCCTACGCCTTCTCCGACTCCGATCTTATGAGAACGCATACCGAAGGCTATGGATTGGCCGAGTCCACGGCCCTGGGGATTACGTCGGCAAGTTTCAACAACATCGTGACCAATCATGAGACGGGGACCATTTCCGTCAGCGCTCTGGCGGGAACCTACGACACGCTTGGAAACATCGGAGAGGCCAAATGCGATGAGGATGCAAACATTGACGCCGGGTACTATAACCCGCGCACGGGACAATGGACGCCCCTCAGCGCGAAAGGATTCGGCATTGCGCTATCGGACGGCAATGACCTCGTCATCAACGATGGCTCCATCACGGTTTCCTCCTATGTCGACGGCTCCGTGTATGCTTACACGAACACCTGGACGAGGTATCCTTTCTCAACGGCACGGTCGGTGGTCCTCGGAGAGGCCACCGGCATCACCGCAGGTGGAGGTTCCAACAGCGTTACGAACAACGGACAGATGATGATTGAGGCGGTGAGCTACGCCGCCCCCAAGGTGGATGCCTGGTCGAGGGACTACCAGGCAACCGCAGACGCCTATGGCGTTTCCGATGCAGTGGCGGTTGGCATGGAAGCAGATGGCACGATCACCAACTCGCTCCCGGGCGTTCTCGACGTGACGGCGCGAGCCACAAGCTGGGCCAACGCCCCGACGGAATCGGAATCGGCCACCGCCACGGCCTTCGTGAACGCCACGGCCAGCGGCTTTGCCACCTTCACCGATACCGGCCTGACGCAACGCCAGTTCATCACCAATGACGGCACCGCCACAGTGCGTGCCCTGGCCGGCGAGGATGCCGAGGGGAACTCGCAGCAGATCGCCTGGGTGAACACGAATATCACGACCAGGGATTCCACAGCGAATTGCAGCGGAACGTCCACGGTCGATGCGGTGGGAATCCGGGTCGGCGACGGAGCCAAGGAGATCACGAACAATGGCACGCTGACGGTGCTGGGCCGCGCCCGGGCCGATCTTACCACGGAAGGTGGCGCCCATACCTACGCACGCTCCTATTACTACAATCCCGAGGCGAATTCATACGCAACGGGCGCCGCCACAGCCACGGGAGTCCTCGCCGCCGGAGGAGAAAACCACGTCTACAATTATGGCACCATGGATGTGCAGGCCCAGACCCTGGATGTCTACGCCTGGAGTGACTCCTACTCAAGCTGGAGCACCTGCTATTCCAAGGCAGAGAGCAATGCGGAGGCAACGGGACAAGGTATCCGCCTGGGATCCGGCGACGATGAGATCAGAAACATGGGACTCCTTACCGTCACCTCCTCCGCCAACGCAAAATCCTATGCCTATGCTGATACCCGTGACAATAACCTTGCCGATGAATACGAGACATCCAGGGCCACGAGCCACGCCGAAGCCATCGGCATCGACGGCGGCGCGGGCGCGAACGCGATTGAGAACGAAGGCGTCCTCAGCGTCACTGCCAGGGCGCTGGCTCAGGTCTACTATGGTGGAGGCCACGCCAGGGTGACCGCCACGACGAATGCCACGGCATCCGCCACGGGTATTACGGTAGGTGACGGTGGCAGCTTCATCCGCAATGCCGGATCGATCGATGCGCTGGCAGCGGCCTGCTACACCAACGGCACACCCACGCTGGGAGCTCATGTCGTCGGCATCCTCGGCGGCAGCGGGGATGACGTGATCGTCAATGAGGGTGAGATAACCACGTCTGTGTACACGGGCGTGTTCGGTTTGGGTGCTCTTGTGCCTACCGCCCACGGAATCGGCATCGATGCCGGCGCGGGCGATGATGCGGTGGTGCTCGCGGATGGATCGAGCGTCGTCGGGGATGTGCTTCTCGGCTGGGGCGATGACACACTCGTATTGATGGGCAGTCCGATCGTTGAGGGTCTGATCGGGGCTGGCGAGGGCTCCAACACACTTCTTCTGGACGGCGCCGGCTGGTTCGACCACCAGTTGGCAGGATTCGACCGTGTGATGAAGCAGGGACCTGGAACGTACATCGTCTCGGGACTGAGCCCTGCGACGCGGCTGGACCTCGGGGAAGGCACGCTCGAGATCGACGGCGATTACCAGTTCGCCGAGGCCGGCCTGCTGGCGACCGTCGCCCGGACGGATGGAAGCGCCGGTCAGTTGAAGATCGGCGGAACGGGCGTTCTGAACGGGACTTTGGCCGTCGAACGCGAGCAGGGACTCTACCAGCCGGCCACCTATGACGTCGTTGTCGCCGATACGCTGAGCGGATCGTTCACGGATGTGTTGTTGCCGGAATCTCTGCCACTGCTGGAATTCGCCGCCGAGCAGACGGCGGATCGCGTGCAGATCTCCGTCACGCCGCACAGCTATGCCTCGGCCGCGTCGAACGAGGTGGAAGCGAGCACGGGCGACTATCTGGACAGGATCGCGCCCCAGGCGTCCGGCGATCTGGCGAACACGCTCGGCACGTTCCAGACGCTGTCGGGCGGCAAGTTCCGCACGGCCTTCGCCAGCCTGAGCCCGGCCGTACACGAATCCGCCACCGCCACCACGTTCAACACGACGACCCAGTACAACCAGACCCTCTTCAAGCGAATGCACAGCACGCGTTCGCACATCGAGAGCACCGACGACCGCCTGGCCTACAGCCAGACGGAACGACACGCCATATGGATGGATGGATTCGGCCATTGGGCCCGACAGGATGCGCAGGGCGGCTTGGCCGGCTACGACTACCGCCTGGCGGGAGCGGCCCTCGGCGCCGACCGGCTCATGGCCGACGACCTGCTCGTCGGCGTCAGCTACGGCCAGTCGAACGCCGACATCGATATGGATGACCGCATGGCCAAAGGCGACATCGACAGCTACTTCGGCTCTCTGTACGGCAGCTACTTCACCGATTGCATGTACGTGGACGCCACCGTTTCCTATGGAAGACAGCGCTACGAGAACACCCGCAGGATCGAGGTCGGGACCGTCAGCGGCGCCGCGCACAGCAGCCACGATGGCGACGTCTATTCCGTCCACGCCGAAACAGGCTGGAACCTCAGCCTCAAACCATGGACGCTCCAGCCCTTCGCCGCCCTGCGATACACGTTTCTCGATGAGGACGGATACGCCGAGTCGGGGGCCGAAGGCGTGAACCTCCGCGTCAAGGAGCGCAAGACCGACAGCCTCGTCTCGAATCTCGGGCTGCGCTTCGCCTGCCCCTTCGAGAAAGACCACTGGCTGTGCATCCCCGAGGTCACCGTGGCGTGGGACCACGATTTCGACCTCGACGACCGCCGGATCACCGCCGCCTTCGAGGGCGCGCCGACGACGACGTTCGTCACCGACGGTCGCGACATCGACCGCGACGGCCTGGTCCTCGGCGCGGGCCTGACCGTCATTCGCAAGAACAACCTGAGCCTCTCGCTGACATACACCGGCGAGCTTCGCCGCCACTACACAGCCCACGCCCTCGCCGGCGGCATGCGCTACGAGTTTTAGCTTCCCGGTTGCCGGCTGCCGGTTGTCAGT
>JAAYBA010000503.1 GCA_012719085.1 Planctomycetota bacterium | reverse complement strand
GTCTGGTATACCCTGGACGGCAGCGATCCGCGCCGGCCCGGCTCAAGCGGCCGGGCGGGGGAGGAATTTGCGTGGATTGCGGAGGATGCGCCGAAGAAGGTCCTGGTCCCGACGGCGTCCATCGGCGACGGCTGGCGGGGCCTGGAGTTCGACGACTCGGCCTGGATCAGCGGCGCCGGCGGCGTTGGCTACAAGCGCAGCACGGGCTACGAACATCTTCTCGAGATCGACGTGCACGACGCCATGTACGAGCGAAACACGAGCTGTTACATCCGCATTCCATTTGACGTGACGCCGGAGGGCCTGACCGAGGCTGCTGGGTTGAGACTGAAGGTTCGATACGACGACGGCTTCGTGGCGTATCTCAACGGGGTGGAAGTGCAGCGGGCCATGTTCAATGGTGTGCCGTCGTGGAACTCGGGTGCTGCGGGTAGTCATTCGGATGCCGAAGCCGTCTATTTCGAAACGTTTGACATTTCTCCCTCGATCCATCAGATGCGTCTGGGCCGCAACATCCTGGCAATCCACGGCCTGAATGCCGGCGCATCCAGTACTGATTTCCTGATTTCCGTGGAGCTGACCTCGATCATGGGCAGCGGAGGCGCCGTTCCCAGCGGCGTCTCACCGAATGCCGTACAGTACCTGCGGCCGCTGATGCTGACCGAGAGTGTCCGGATCGCGGCGAGGGCGTTCGACGGACAGACGTGGAGCGCGTTGAACGAAGTGACGTTCGGCGTCGGCCCGGTGGCCGAGAGCCTTCGCGTCAGCGAGCTGATGTATCATCCGGCTGATCCGAACGCCGAATACGTTGAATTGACCAATATCGGCGGCCAGACGATCAACCTGAATCTGGTCGCCTTCACCGACGGGATTCAGTTCACCTTCCCCGGCGTCGAACTGGCCCCCGGGGCCTATGTGCTGGTGGCCGAAGACGTGACGGCCTTCGAGGCGGTCTACGGTGCGGGCCTGCCCGTCGTCGGACCGTATTCGGGCAAGCTCAGCAATGCCGGTGAACGGATTGAGCTGCGGGACGCGACGGGCGCGGTCATCCAGAGCTTCACCTACCGCGACGGCTGGTATCGCGTCACCGACGGCCAGGGCCTCTCGCTGACGGTCACGGACCCCGCCGGATCGGACTCGCTCGACGTCAAGGACGCTTGGCGTCCCAGCGCCCAGCCGGGTGGATCGCCGGGGTTCGACGACTGACGTATCCCTTGCGATGTGCGCGCTGTTGCGATTGTTCGATAATGGCGGTTCCCGGCTCGATATCGCTGATTCAATTGCTTCCTGTGCCCCGCGTGCGGACGCTTTGGCTCCGATCTCCCTGCTCGGAGGACCCAGGGTACGCAATCAATGGCGTTGCGCGCATTGGGACCGACAACTATGCCGAACTGCAGTTGGATGTTCCACACGCGCCGGAGAGGCGCTCGAACTGCCGATAGCACAGATAGAGAGCCCGGGGCAGATGGAAGCACCCCTTCCACTTGCCGCCTTTGAGGTCCAGCAGCGGTTCGCCACGGCGGTTGAGGTATCCGAACCATTCGCCGCCAGACTGTGGATCTCGGAAGTGACTCCACGCATAATCGTGAACTCGGTGGAACCACTGTTCGCAGGCTTGCGATTTGGTTGCAGCGTACCCCATCGCCAGAGCCACCAGCGCCTCCAGATGCACCCACCACAGCTTCTGATCCCACTCCAATTGTTGAAGAGGTTTGCCCTGAACATCCATGAAGTAAAAGATGCCCCCGTATTCCTTGTCCCACGCATATTCGAGTGTGTGCAAGACCACATCGACGGTTGTGGCAATCAGATTCGCGTCGCGTCGCCGCTGCGCGATGTCCATAATGAACCACATCGCTTCGATTCCATGCCCCGGGTTGATCAATCGTCCGTCAAAGCAATCGTGGCGCGAGGCATCCGGCGCGATGTTCTCGAACAGCAGATGCCGGTCGGCATCGAGGAACCCAGTCATTACCTCCCGCACACACATCTGCAACGCCTTCTCCAGCACACCGTCGTCGAGCATCCACTCCATTTCGAGAGCGAGGTTCGCCAGGATCATGGGCAAGCCCAGCGACCTGAGGGGACGAGTGCCTGGAACATTCTTTGCGTATTTGCCCTTGGGGTTGTCTTTGCGGTTCAGAATGTTCTCATAGGTTCTCTGCGCGATCTGTCTGGCCCTCGCATCCCCACAGGCCAGCGCGTACTGACTGAAGGCCATCGCAGCAAAGCAATCGCTGAAGATATTGTACGGCTGGACCAGGGGCTCTCCCCGTCGCGTCAGCGCGAAATACCAGTGTCCATCCGCGTCCATTCCATGCCGTGCAAGAAACTCGGCTCCGTTGGCGGCGATCTCGAGCCATCGAGCCTGCTTCTCATACCGATTGTACAGCATGGAAAACGTCCAGACCTGTCGAGCCTGAAGCCAGACGAACTTGTCCGTATCGAAGACTTTTCCTCGCCGGTCCAGACATGTGAAATATCCGCCCTGCTCGTGGTCGATGGAGGTTCGTTCCCAGAATGGAATCACCTGCTCGATCAATTCGTCCCTGTATTGGTTCGCCAGTGTCATGAAACTCGCCTGACTCATGACGGGTTCCACCTCCTTTGGGTCGGTGCTGTTCTTCATGATTCTCTCATCGCGCGCAGAGCTGAAGCATCCGGTGGCCATACCGGCAATAGCCTGCTGATGGCGTAGCCGATGAGGGTGCAACTGAAGATACCCAGCGGCGCATACAGAAAGAAGTGGATCGTGGTATGCCTCTGAACGAGCACAAGCACGATCGTGCTGGCGGCAAACCCCGCCAGCGCGCCGCGGCTGTTCGTCCGCTGCGTAAAGACCCCGAGCAGAAACACGCCCGCCAGGCCGCTGCCCAGCAGGCCCAGGCCTGTCATGAACAGATCCCACAGTGAAGCGATAGGGAACGATGCCATCAGCAAAGCGCAGGTCGTACCGAACGCGCCCAAGGCCACGGTCAGAATGCGCGCAAGCAGAAGCCTTCGACCGTCGCTGGATGCGGGCCTGAAGCGGTAGTAGAAATCGGTCACCAGCACGGTCGCCATGCTGTTCATGCTGCTGTCGAGGCTCGACATGGCGGCGGCAAAGACGGCGGCCAGGACCAGACCGGTCAATCCCACGGGCAACTCACGGGCCAGGAACCACGGCAGGATGGCATCGGTGCTCAGGCTTGGATTGAGGTTTTCCGGGGCGGTTCTGTAGTACGCATACAACGCCGTTCCCAGGAAGAAGAAGAGCACTGCCCCGGGGACAGTCAACGCCGCATTGGTCCAGACAGCCCGTGCCGCCTGTTTCCGGCTCGGGGTGGTGAGGTAGCGCTGGACAACGGTCTGGTCGGAAGAGTAGGGGATCAGATTGGCAAAGACATTGCCGATCAGTACGACCCATACCGCCGGGAGGGTGTAGTCCCACGTCCAATGGAAGGTGTGGAACTTGCCGGCATCGCTCCCGATCCGGATGATCCCGGCGAGCCCCCCCTCGACGCGGGCGGCTGCAACAATCACACACAAGAAGGCCCCGCCCATCAGCACGATGACTTGGATGACATCGGTCCAAATCACCGCCTCGATGCCGCCCAGGACGGTGTAGATCGTACAGATCACCCCCATGACCAGCACGCACGTATACACATTGAGGTTGGTCACGGCAGACAGTGCAAGCGCCGGCAGATACAGGACGATCCCCATTCGGCCAAGCTGCATCAGGCAGAAGACCGTACTTGCGAGCAACCGCACCACCAAGCCAAAACGCCTCTCGAGATATTCGTATGCGGTCGTGATCTGGAGACTTCGAAAGACGGGCAGATAGTAGAAGACAATGAGCGGCGCGACCATGATGATCGTAGCCTGGGCAATCATGTAGGTCCAGTCCGTCGCATACACCTTGGCGGGGATCGCCATGAAGGTGATGGCGCTGAGTTGTGTGCCGAAGACACTGATGCCGGCGGCCCACCATGGGACGCGCCTCCCTCCCAGAAAGAAGTCGTCGGTCGCTCTCTCGCGTCGCGAGAAGTAGACGCCCATTCCCAGAATGGCCGCCAGATACGCGGCCCAGACGGCGTAATCCACCCGATGGAATCCGGAGCGAAGCTCCGTAAAGGCTCCGGCCATGATTCCCGCGGAGCGCACGCCGGGACGAATCTCACCCGATGGAATAACCAACCGCTGGTCCCAGACCACAGCGGTTGTTGTGACATGGCCGGCGGGAAGCGTACCGAATTGTGCCCAGGTGTCTGTCGTCGTATGATAGGCAAGAACCGTCCGACCAAAACCTGGATGGGCTCCCGGCGGTGCGAACGAGCTGCCAGCGTAACGACCATGATCGCCTCCCAGGACGAGGAAATGGGTCTGCCCGACGGCGGGCGCAGGGCTTGGGGCTGCGGCAACCGGCTCGGGAAGATCGGCGATGCGCTTCCAGGTACCGCGCAGCGGATCTTTCGGATCGGGCGTGAACCGGTAGCCGTCCGCAAGATAACGCCGGGATACTTCCTGCCGATCGTTAACGATCAATTGGCACCCGCTGACCACGAAGAATGCCCCATCCTGGGCGGCAACGACAGGAAGAATGCGTTCTGGTCCGGGCCAGGGAGTGAGAATCTGCCACGGCTGATCCGGCCTCGAAAGATCGAGCGCCCAGAAGTTGCTCATGGCGCCGGTGGCCTGGGGAGAATCCTGCCCCCCGGCCACGTAGACGGTCTGACCCAGCACCGCCGCGGCGCCGTAAGCGCACGGTGTGGGCAACGACGGCAGGGGAGTCGTTTGGATCTGCCCATCGAGCCACTTCAGAACGGTGACGTCTGCGTAGTGCGCCTGGGCATCGCAACCACCGATCAGAATCACACCTTCCTCCCATGTCACCGCCGCACCGTAGCCGAGGGGCCGTGCCAGTCGTCCCGGACTTTGCCATGCAGCATCTGCCCGCGGCAGGACATGAATCGTGTCCCACCAGGTCTTCTGAGCCTGGGGGTTGATCTGACCGTCCTGGCGGAAGAGCGGTTCAGGGAAATTGGCTCCGCCGGCAACGATCAGTGCGCCATGGCTTATACCCGCATAGGCGCCGGCGACGCCCAGGGTCGTGGGCAGCTCGGGCAGCCATTCCCAGGCAATCATCTCGTTCTCTGGAACTCGTGCGAGGAGCGGACAAGTGACAATCCAACTGCAAACTACCCATATCGAGGCGCGATGCATATCAGCCTTCCCGCAGAATCTCATTGCCATTCGGATCCGTCACGAGGCGGATACCCAAAGCGGGAGTGTCCGTTGGACACGGCGCATCCCTACGCCGGCGGGTTCTCCCCTTCCTGCCACGTGAAGAAACCGATTCGTTCGAGGTCCTGCCCGAGAGCCTCAATCTGGTCGCCAGGCAGGGTCTGAAGGGGCCGTCGGCAGGGGCCGCAATCGAGTCCCAGCAGTCCCATCGTCGCCTTGATGGCCGACAGCCCGCCGTATCGGTACAGGATTCGAACCATCTGCACGGACAGTTCCTGGAGCCGCTCGGCTCGATTCATATCACGGCACTGAAACGCCTCCATAATCCCAAGATACAGACGAGGCGCGAGATTGTATGTGCTTCCAACAGCTCCTTTGGCGCTTACACACAGAGCACTCAGCAACATCTCGTCACAGCCGAATAGAATCGTGTACCGTCCTTGCTCGAAATGCAGGCAGGCTTGAAGTCCATCGATTGTCGGGGCGCTGTACTTGATACCCGCCAGAGCCGGTAACCGCTTGCGGGCGATCGAAAGCAAATCGAAGATGTCTACGCTGACCCCTGTCAAGCGCGGTATGTGGTAGAAGAAGAACGGCATATCGGGCACGGCCGAACTGATTTCACTGAGGCAATCGACAAGTATGTCAAGGGACGGTGGGCGAAAATACACTGGTGGAACAGCGGCGATGGCATTGGCCCCGATCGCCTGAGCGTGCTGCGCCAATTGGCGGGCCTCCGCGAGGCTATCGTGTCCGACCTGCACGATCACCGGGATTCGTCCACCCACTTCGGCTACGTATGCCTGGGCGACATCGCATCGTTCCCGGCTGGTCAGCAGGGCGCCTTCTCCTGTGGTGCCACACACATAAAGCCCTCGAACGCCTGTGCGAATCAAGTGCTCGACAATCCTCGGAACGATCTGCAAATTGACGCTCCCATCGGCGCTCATCGGAGAGAACACGGCGGCGATGAGTCCCTCATACACATTTGTGGCCATGATGCATTCTCTATTGGTCCCATACGGCTGGTTTGATCCAGAGGTTGTCGTGATTATTGTGGGAGTCCGTGTGCATGTCAAGCGCGGATGGGGCCGCTCTGCAGGGGCTGAATCTGTCACAAATGCCGTCTGGAGACAATCGGGGTTGTCGCAGGCCACCTCGGTTCCCTGGACGTGCAATCGAGGGGGATGCTGTGTGAGCGGGGGAGAATTCGTTCGTTGAGACGATCGCTATGGAGCGACGAATACCGAATGAATCAGCGCCGGCAGGGGTACTCCATAAAGATGGGCGGCAACGACCTTCGGACCAACTTCGGCTGCGGCCTGGTTCGCATCATGCGTTCTTGTGGAATCGTATAAAGCTTTTGTCTATAGTCACTTACAGAAAGCTGCATTGGCCTGGCAGCCTGTGCCGATGGCGGCGTTGGGCAAAACGAGAGATGACGACGAAGCGGGCCGATCGTGGGCCCGAAGTCCAGAAGGCCACCTGAAACGATGCGGAGTTCCTGCCAGATGCCGCTTTTTGTCTCTCTCCAAGGCATGTATCTGTTACGATAAGGGGGTGGGTGTTTACGCCATCGGATGCACATGTCCGGGCCGTTGGCTCGCGTGGACGCGAAGGCGTATGGTCGGGGGGGCGACAGTGGTGTGCAGATGGGCTCAGAGTAAGAGAGAACAGCAATGCGCATGGCAGCATTCTTGATACTGACACAGTCCCATTCCAGCGGCCCAGGTTCGACCGGTTCTCAGGCAGCCGGATCGGACAATGATTACGGCCACACTGTGTGACGGTCCCTGTCTGACGGAAAGGAGAGCATGATGAACAAGCGGCTGATAGCGATGTGGTTGTGTCTGGGGTTGGGCGCGGGAGCTACGAAGGCTTCGATACCGATACTTCAATTGGATATCAATCACCCGGACAACAACACGGCTGCGCAAACCGAAGAGGGCTTCACGCCGTTTACCCTGGCCGACAGCGGCACGGTGGTCAACGGGGTGAAGATCGAATTTGAGGGTACGCTCGATTCCCGGCGAAGAGATGCGCCGGCCGGAGTGCCGTTCGAACAGGTCTATCGCGATTTTCTGTTCAGTCGGCCCGGCGGGATGACGGTAACACTGTCCGGGTTGATGCCGAACGCACTCTATGAAGTCACAGTCTACGCCTTCGATGCGTCCAGTGAGGGGCTTCGTGTCGGTGACTGGATGAGCGGCCCGGAGCGCGTCCTCCAGGCGCGGTTCTTGAATACGGAGACTCCGACGCAGGCTGATGACTACGCATTCTCAGGGCTCGTCTCGGCCAATGCCAATGGTGCGATTGTCCTGGAAGTGGTCGCTGGAGAAGGAACTCGGGAGGCATCCGGTGCCAACGATCCCTTTGGTTTTCTTAACGCTCTGGTCCTGTCGCTGGTGACGGATCCGTCCAGGGCCTTGAACCCACATCCCTCGAATCAGGCGATAGACGTGCCGTACGATACCACCGTCCTGAGTTGGACGTCGGGGCGGTTTGCGCAAACGCACGATGTCTACATCGGGACCACCTATGATGATGTCAGCGCGGCCGACAGAGCCAATCCGATGGGAGTTCTGGTCAGCCAGGGGCAGACGGCAACCAGTTACGATCCACCCGATTGGCTCGATTTCGGGACGACCTATTACTGGCGCGTCGATGAGGTCAACGGGCCGCCGGACAACGCCATCTACAAAGGCGATGTTTGGAGTTTTGCAGTCGAACCGAAGGCATACCCCATCCGGGGCGTTGTCGCTACGAGCAATGGCGACTCGGATGCCGACCTGGGACCGGAGAACGTGGTCGACGGCTCCGGACTCGACGCACTCGACCAGCACTCTATCGACGGCGGTGATATGTGGCTGGCTACGCCGGTCGGCGACGAGCCGTTGCACATCGCATTCGAGTTCGATCGTCTCTACAAGCTTCACGAACTTCTGATTTGGAACTACAACGTGATGTTCGAACCGATGCTGGGCTTCGGTCTCAAGGACGTCACTGTGGAATACAGCGTCGATGGAACCGATTGGATGACGTTGGGCGATGTTTCGCTGGCTCAGGCCACTGCCCGAAACACCTATACATATAACACGACGGTGGATCTCGGCGGCGTTGCGGCCCGGTACGTCCGGCTGATCGTCAACAGCAGCTTCGGAACCATCGGCGAGTTCGGGCTCAGTGAAGTGCGTTTCCTCTACATCCCGGTTCAGGCGCGGGAGCCGGAGCCGGCTTCGGGAGCGACGGATGTCGGGCCGGACGTCCTGCTGAGCTGGCGCGCCGGCCGGGATGTCGTCGCACATGAGGTGCATCTCAGTACAGAGGAATCGCAACTCATTGAGAACGCTGATGGAACGGCTCCGGTCGCGGTCACGACCGAACCGCAATTCGATACCGATGGCCTGCTCGAATTGGGCCGGACCTATTACTGGCGAGTCGACGAACTCAGTGCGGCCGGATCATCCGATGTGTGGGAAGGCGAGATCTGGAGCTTCTCGACGCAGCCGTCGATTGTGGTGGAAGATTTCGAGCAGTACAACGATGAAGAGAATACGATTTTTGACACATGGATCGATGGTTGGGTGAACAACACCGGCTCGACGGTTGGATACCTCCAGTCTCCGTTTGCCGAGCAGACGATCGTTCATGGCGGAGGACAATCAATGCCGCTGTTCTATGACAGCGCTTCGGCCGCTGTCTCGGAAGCCGTACGCACATTTGACCAGCCTCAGGACTGGACGCGGCACGGTGTCAAGGCGCTGACGCTGTGGTTCTATGGCGATCTGGCCAATATGCCTGGTCAGATGTATGTCGAGGTCAACGGCAGCAGGGTCCTCTACGGCGGGGACGCCGAGAACCTGCGGGTCGCGTCATGGCAGTTCTGGTATGTCGATCTGACAGGCTTCGCCGGCGCCGATCTCCGCAATGTCACACAGGTGACGATTGGACTGGAGGGGGGCAACGGGCGTCTGTTCATTGATGATATTGCGCTGTCTCCCCTCGATCGAAATTCCATTGTTCCCACCGAACCTGATGCGGGGAATCTGGTCGGCCATTTCGCCTTGGAGGGCAACGTCAACGACAGCAGCGGGACGCACAACGGCGTTGTTGTGGGATCGCCAGTGTTTGCCTCCGGGCGGATCGGTCAGGCAATTCAGCTTGATGGAGTGGCCGATTACGTTCGTGTTGAAGGGTCTTATGATCTGCCGACATACTCGGCGGCCTTGTGGTTCCGCGTCGACGGTGGCACGGGGGAACGGGATCTGCTTTCGGTCTACGACTCGGCCGGAGCGCACGGCATTCTCCTGGAGCTTCGTGGTGACGGCACGCTGCGATTCTTGCATCGCGCTCCTGTCGGCACATCAGGTGGAATGGACATCTACAGCACGGCGACCGCCGACGACGGCGCCTGGCATCATGTGGGAATCGTCAAGACGGCACACACCCGTATGCTGTACATCAACGGCGCAGTGGCGGGCCGGGCCGACGACAGCAGCGAATTTGGCCAGGTCCTGCAGAACATAACGATCGGCGTTCTCAAGCATGATAACCTGATTCGCCATTTCCCCGGTGCGATCGATGAAGTGTATCTGTATGGCCGGGCCTTGTCTGATGGCGAGATCGCATGGCTCGCGGGACGTACGGCGCCATTTGATACGCCGTAAGGTGGCCCGATCTCTATGGTTCGTTACCGGGCAAGCAATCGTGTCTGGGGAGTTCCGGCGCGATACGCTTGGGGTCTGTCGCTTGTGCATGGAATGGTCGTTGTGTGTACGGAAGGGCAGAAGGATGAAGACACGAGCGTTTACACTGATCGAATTGCTGGTAGTCATCGCGATCATTGCCCTGCTGATGGCAATCATCATGCCCGCGTTGAGCCTGGCCAAGAAGAAAGCCGCCACGACCGCGTGTCTGAGCAACACCAAGAACCTCTCGCTCGGCTGGTACATGTACATGCAGGACAACGACGGCCGCATCATGAGCTGCGAGGACAACGCGACGGAGCCAAGCGGCAAGTTCATCGGTTGGTGCGGCATCCCGCGCGACGAGGGCGGCAATCGGATGAGCGAGACACAGACAGAACCCCCGGTAACGGACGAGGACGAGATTCGCGGGATCGCCGAAGGGGTCCTGTTTCCGTACGTCAAGAACCCGAAAGTCTACCATTGTCCCGGTGACAATCTGCGCAAGAGCATGTATGACGGGACTCGTGTCTTTGTCACCTATTCGATCCCTCGGTGCCTGTACTGGGTTACGAATCCAGGCAGCCCGGATTATATGCACCAGATCAGAAGATTCGACGAGAT
>JAAYBA010000502.1 GCA_012719085.1 Planctomycetota bacterium | reverse complement strand
TTCTGTGCGGCGTGGCGGTCGATGTCTGGGCTCAGGGCCAAGGGGGCGGCGCCCGCCGCACCGAACGGCCCGCCCGAACCGAAGAGGCCCAGAAGGCCGCTCAGGCCAAGCAACAGGCCGAACAGAAGCGGGCGGGCCAGCAGGGCAAGGCCGCCGAGGACGCCCAAGCCAAGGGCAAGGCGGCCCAGGATGCGGCCACTGCCAAAGGGCGAGCCGCCGAGAAGGGCGCCCAAGGTAGAGGTCAGGGCCATCAGCAGCAGTTGCGGGCCCTGGAGGCCCAACAGCGGCGTCACCAGGCCAAGCACATGGAACGTCAGGCCCGCCTGGCCCGAATCCGCGAACTGGCGGTGCAGAAGGGCGACGCCGAGATGATCGCCCGCGTCGATAAGCTGATGGGCACGCAGCAGCAGGTCCACCAGCGAAAGACCGCCCAGATTCAGCAACAGAAACGGGCGATGACCGATGCCGAGGCGGCCCCCGCACCAGCCGCGCCGGTCGAGAGCGCCCCGGAACAGACGCCGCCTGAGAATTGAGCGGGTCTGGTGAAGGGACGCAAGCACGCCGAAATGTTGTGTATGGAGATCCAGTGATGCTGCGAAACATTGTTGCCGTGTGGATGATTGTCGTATTGAGTTCGCTTTGCCTCGTCGGCTGCTCAGACAATGACCAACAGGCACCGCCCGCCGAAGAGGTCAAGACCGCCGAAGAGTACAAGGCGGAGGCGGAAGAGGAGATCACCGAGGAGAACGTCGATGACGAGCTGGACAAGCTCGAGCAGGAGATCCAACTGGAGGCTGACCTGTAGGCATAGGCCATCGGCACGAAAGACTCGAAGGGTCTCAAGAAGGGGCATCGGCGGGCTGGGCATCCAGCCTGCAGGGCTGATCGGGCTGCTGTTTGGCACCGGCGGCCGGAGGAACGAGAAGGCTCGGTCATGAGGTTCAGCCGGGCGGACGTAGCGGTCCGGCTGCCAGGCTGGCAGACGGCGCGGGGGCGACTGCAATTATGCCAGAGGAGGTCGCCGGAGGCGACCACGCCCTAAATATCTACTATTCCACAACTTACGACCCACAAAGGCGTCCCGGTCATCCTTGGCACGCTATTTGCACCTTCTCGCGGCGGTAGGATGACTATGATGGCAGAACGATCTCAACTCGGTGATGTGAATGTCCTGGCCAGTGCGGCCAACTGGGCTTGGCCGGAGGCCTTGCGCAGCCTGTTCAAGCCCAGAGGCATTAACCTCATGGTCGCCGAGAACACCAGCGACTTCGTTCACATTCTCGGCCGGACCCGCATCCACACGACGATTGTCGATATGGACTCCGAGCGGGCCAATGCCCTGGCCACCATCAGGATCATCCGGATGGACCATCCGCTGCTGCCGTGCATTCTGCTGACCAGCCGGGTCGACCAGGATGTGCTCGGCAAGGCGCTGCAGCTCGACGTCTTCGGCGTGGTCGGCAAACCCGTGAACATGGAGGTGCTCCAGCAACTCCTCAACCGGCTCTTCCTGAAGAAGTACAATAGCGACATCTTTTCGCGGTGACTCGACTAAGTGCAGTAGATACAAACAGTTACGCATTGAATGCGGATTTGAATACGACGGTACGGTCAACCCCATGCAACCAAGTGGAAAGGAGTAGGCACAAATGAACATTCGACCATTGGCGGATAAGGTCCTGGTGGAGCGCGTCGAGGCGGAGTCAAAAACGGCCGGCGGAATCGTTCTGCCGGATACGGCCAAGGAGAAGCCCCAGAGAGGCAAAGTGGTCAACGTCGGCGAGGGCAAACTGCTCGAAGACGGCACGCGAAGAGAGGTTCAGCTCAAGAAGGGCGATCTGGTGCTGTTCACCAGCTACGCCGGCACCGAGATCAAGGTCGACGGCAACGAGTACCTGATCATGGACGAATCCGACATCATGGCCGTGATCGAGAAGTAGGCAAAGAAGCCTCAAGTGTGAAGTTTTAGGTGTGAAGTGTGGCATTTCATTTTTGAAGTGTTAGGCATGAAGTCTGAAGCGTGAAGGAAGAGATCGGTACCTGTCATTCGCGGAGGGACAATATGTACCACTCGTACGAGGATCTGGACGTGTGGAAGAGGTCGGTCGATGTGGCTGTAGGGCTCTATGCGTTACTGGCGAACTGCCGGGACTACGGGATCAGGGACCAAATGCTTCGGTCCGCCGTCTCGATGCCGTCCAACGTTGCCGAAGGAGCCGAACGGGACTCCAAGAAGGACTTCGTTCGATTTCTGCGTATCTCGAAGGGATCGGCCGCTGAACTGCGAACGCAGCTCTACATCGCAGGCAAAGCGAATGTTGCAGATGCAGAGTCGTGTGCGAGGGTCCGAGGTGAGGTGACGGAGATATCGAGAATGCTCCAAGGCTTGATCGTCAGCCTCGGTCGGAGTAACAGGTCGTGAGGCTCCTCAGCTTCAAACTTCAAACTTGAGACTTCAAACTAACAATGAAGGAGAAAGAAGGATATGGCAGCGAAGAAAATCGCATACGGCACCGACGCACGCGGCGCCATTCGTGAGGGCGTCCGAAAGCTGGCCGGTGCCGTCAAGATCACGCTCGGCCCGTGCGGCAGAAACGTGATCCTCGAAAAGTCGTTCGGCTCGCCCACCGTCACCAAGGACGGCGTCAGCGTCGCCAAGGAGATCGAGTTGGAAGACGCCTACGAGAACATGGGCGCCCAGATGGTCAAGGAAGTGGCCTCGAAGACCTCGAGCGTGGCCGGCGACGGGACCACGACCGCCACGATTCTGGCCGAGAGCATCTTCGAGGAGGGGCTCAAGAACATCACCGCCGGCGCCAACCCAATGCAGGTCAAGCGGGGGATCGAGCTGGCCGTCGAGACGATCGTCGACGAGCTGTTCAAGATGGCCGCCCCCGTCGAGTCGACCAAGCAGATCGAGCAGGTGGCCACCTGCTCGGCCAACCAGGACGCCGAGATCGGCAAGAAGCTCGCCGAGGCGATGGACAAGGTCGGCAAAGACGGCGTCATCACGGTCGAGGAAGGCCAGTCGCTCGAAACCACGGTTGAGCTGGTCGAGGGCATGCAGTTCGACAAGGGCTACCTGAGCCCGCACTTCGTCAACAACGTCGAGAGCATGTCCGTCGTTCTGGACAAGCCCTACATCCTGGTCCACGAGAAGAAGATCAGCTCGATCAAGTCGCTGGTCCCGCTGCTGGAGAAGGTTGCCAAGCAGGGCAAGCCGCTGCTGATCATCGCTGAGGACGTCGAGGGCGAGGCCCTGGCGACCCTGGTCGTCAACAAGCTGCGTGGCGTGCTGCAGGTGGCCGCGGTGAAGGCTCCCGGCTTCGGCGACCGCCGCAAGGCCCTGCTCAGCGACATCGCCGTCCTGACGGGCGCCGAGGCGATCTTCGAGGACCTCGGTCTGAACCTCGAGAGCATCGAGCTGACGCAGCTCGGACGGGCCAAGCAGATCACGATCGACAAGGACACCACGACGATCATCGAGGGCGCCGGTAGCACCGAGGCGATCAAGGCCCGCATCGAGCAGATCAAGGCCGAGATCGACAACTCCACCAGTGATTACGACATCGAGAAGCTCCAGGAGCGTCTGGCCAAGCTGGCCGGCGGCGTCGCCCAGATCAACGTCGGCGCCGCGACCGAGGCCGAGATGAAGGAGAAGAAGGCCCGCGTCGAGGACGCTCTGCACGCCTGCCGTGCCGCGGCGGAAGAGGGCATTCTGCCCGGTGGCGGCGTCGCCATGCTGCGGGTCCTGCCGGCCCTGGACAAGCTCAAGACCAAGGGCGACGAGGGCGTCGGCGTGGACATCGTCCGTCGAGCCGTGGTCGCTCCGATCAAGCAGATCGCAACGAACGCCGGACTCGACGGCTCGATCGTGGCCCAGAAGGTCACCGAGAGCACCGAGAAGAACTTCGGCTACAACGCCCTGACCAAGCAGTACGGCGATATGATCAAGTTCGGGGTGATCGTTCCGACCAAGGTCGAGCGGACCGCCCTGCAGAACGGCGCGTCGATCGCGGCCCTGCTGCTGACGACCGACGCCGTCGTCAGTGAGATTCCCGAGAAGAAGAAGCAACCCGCCATGCCTCCGGGCGGCGACATGTACTGATGCGACAAACGCCGAGCGGGTCCCGAACGGGACCCGCTTCTTTTTCGTACACTTCCCAGGAAGGAGTGCCGAAAATGGTCTTTCGCTACTATTCGAATGCGTTGTCGCAGGCCTCGCGCAGCGTGGCCAGTGCGATCATGATCGTCGGCCTGCTGCTGATCGGGTTCGGCGTCCTGATCGCCGCACTGCCGGAGTTCTTCGCGTATCTGGCGGCCGGGGTGTTCTTCGTCGCGGGCCTCGGCTGCGGCATCACCGCTGTGAAGATCTTCTGGGCCCAGAGCCGGATCGACCGCGCCGCCGAGAACGAACCCCAGGTCTACCGCGAGAACGTCCGCATCCACACCTACCACAGCGACGACCTGTAGACCCTGTGCCTGTGCAAAATCCCGGTCCCACCTCCAACACC
>JAAYBA010000501.1 GCA_012719085.1 Planctomycetota bacterium | reverse complement strand
TCCAGTGACGTAAACGGTTTCCATAGAACAGGGTGGGGCCTGTGCCTGAAAAGGCGCGGGCCCCACCCGTTTACGGGGCGGGTCGGCCGCGGTAGCGCCAGACGATATCGTAGTCGGTTCTCTGCCTGGTGGGTTGCCCGGCGAGGCCACCGTTGTCCTTCTGGTCCGGGCCGATGCTGTACAGATCGAACCCGGCGCCTTGTCGCCGGTACAGCAAACTGACTTGCGAGAAGGGATCGCGAACACCGTCCGGATCGAGAGCGCCAAGGGTCTCAGGGAAGCCGCCGTGCGTGGCTCGGTACTGCAACAGGACCAGCCCTGCGCGAGTGACACGGACCTGTGCGATCCTCCGCAAATAGACCTCCTTGACGCGGCCGAGCGCCGGCAGGAGGGTTCGTGTCAGCACATGCCGCTTGTGCGTCTCGAACAGCTCTCCGTCAAACGCTCCGGCTTCATTGGGATCGTACGGCTCCCTGAAGCGACTCGTGCAGTCCTGCATCAGCCGCAGGTACGCGGCGTGGTCCGCCAGGAAGAGCGGCTTGAACGACACCCGAAGAAACAGCAGTCGCGAGATGATGTCGGGCATGTCATCCTCGTCCAGCGTGTCGCGCAATTCCTTTCCTGGCAGACGGAAGGTCTGCTCACCAAAGACCAGCCGTTCGCCGTCTGTGGCCACGATCAGAGGGGTGATGTCGTCGTATCCGCCGAGCAACTCCTGAAGGTCGCGCAATCGCTGCTCGCTGGGGACCAGCATCTCACACAGTCTCTGAATGGTGGTGCACGCCAGATCGATCTGGGCGACCCGAACCAGTTGGCTGACGATCGTCGGCTCGGTTCGCAGGGCATCGGCGAACTTCAGTTGGATCAGGGCGGCGTCCCAGGCCTCCTCGGCCTGCCCATCCTTTGCGTGGAGCAGTGCCTTGGCCCCGAGGATCCGCGCCAAGGCGCGCTGCTCGGCGAGGTGGGACAGGGGCATCGAGATGCCGGCGCTGTAGTCGTTGTCAAAACGGCACGAGGGACGCTGCGTCCCCTGCGTGAGCATCGACAGCGCCTGGGCAATCACGTCCTGCCGAAGCAGGCTCTCAAGCTCGGCCTGTTCTTCCGGATCGAGCGGCTTGTCGCTGGAACGTCCCACGAGATTGCCCAGGTATGCCAAGAGGTCCTTTTCCGGCGCCGGCTGGGCCTTGAGCAGCAGAGCAGCGCTCTGGTACAGCAGGGCCGCGTTGTTTGCGTCGGGCACATTCGGCGGAATGACCTGGGCGACTTGTGTCGGACGCCCGGCCTTCTCCAGGGCGGCATAGGCCCGACGGAGCTTCGCGGCCGAAATCGCCACCGCCACAGCATAGGCGATGCCGAGAATGACCACGACAATCACGACACCCGTCAGGATTCGAACCGTTCTTCTGCGCATGAGAGTATCCCTTCGATCTGTCCTTATGAGTAGGAGCCGAAACCTGTCTGCGCCGGGATCACCCGGGTTTGCCCTTCGATAAGTGTAGACGCGTTCGCGCTGCCCTGGGTCTCGTCGAGGATCTGGCGGATGCGTGCGACGTGTTCACGCAGAGTCGATGCGTCGATGGCAGAGGGTCGGCCTCGCAACCTCAGATGCGCCGCCGCCAGATCGGCCGTGCCCAGCAAGGCCTCGAGATTGACGGGCTCCTGGATTGCGGCCGCGACGTCCCCGGATCGCCATGGCGAGACGGTGCGCTCGCCGTACCGATCGGCCAGGGTGACGATGATCACCGCCGCCGCGGCCGCAACGGCGAGACGCCTCAGGAAGATTCGCGCGGGAATGTCGATCGAATCTTGTCGCCAGGCCTTCTGCGCTGCCGCCATGACGTGTGCCTTCAGTGCGTCCGAAGGACCGGGCAAACCCGCCGCCTTCATCAATCGCTCGACTCTGTCCTGGTCTGGGTCCGTTCCACTCATGACCATCGCTCCCCCAACAGGGTTCGCAGCCTTTCCATTCCGTAGCGGTATCGGCCGGCCGCTGTGTTGAGCGAGATGCCCATGATCCGGGCAATCTCCTCAAACGTCTTGTCGCGG
>JAAYBA010000500.1 GCA_012719085.1 Planctomycetota bacterium | reverse complement strand
TCAGGACTTATCGATGTCTGGAAATGCCGGTGCCCGTGAAGGAAAATGCGAAAATCGTGGTTTTTTGTCTTGCAGTCGGCTGTTAAACGAGGTATAATTCTTTTTATCAATGGAGTGAAATGGGGTGGCTGAATCACCCTGATATACGCTCGGTTTTTGCGGAAAGCATTTGGCAGGTCGGTTGGACGCATTGTAGTCGCTCTTTGATTTCGCAGAATTGAGCTGTGTCCTACAGCGAATAAACCTCGGCGAGGCAGCGTGGTCCACCGGTCTCCCCCCCAGCCGGAACCACCACCTCGCCATTTTTATGCGCATTTTGAGGCGTTGCAGACGTCGGACCGCCGTGTCTTGCCCTCCAGGCGGATTGGTCGGGATCACTCCCCGCTGACCTGTACGATCACCTTGCGGTTTCGCGGTCCGTCGAACTCACAGAAGAAGATGCCCTGCCAGGTCCCCAGCGTCAGGCGTCCACCGTGAACGAGCACCCGCTCGCTGGCCCCGACGAGCGAGCTTTTGCAGTGAGCGTCCGAATTGCCCTCGCTGTGGCGATAGCCGGCCCGATGGTGAGGCAGCAGCTCGCCGAGCGTCAGGAGGATATCGTGCGGGACGGACGGGTCGGCGTTCTCGTTGATCGTGATGGCGGCCGTGGTGTGCGGGCAGAAGACGATCGCCTGGCCGTTGCCGATTCCGGAATTGCGGACGATGGCCTCGACGCGCGCGGTGATGTCGATCATCTCGTTTCGGCTGTGCGTGCCGACGGGGAATTCCTCTTGAACGACGTTCATGGCGTCTTCCTCACATCTGATCGACTACAGTGATGCCAAGCAACTCGCTGAGGCCATGGCGGATCGTGCGGGCGGTCAGGTCGCACAGCAGCAGTCGCGTCGGACGCTTCGCAGGCGATGCGTCGAGCACGGGGCAGTTCGTATAGAACGCGCTGAATTTTTGTGCCAGCTCGTACAAATACGCGGTAAGGTAGTTGGGCCGGTAATCGGCGGCGGTTGATTCGATTGCCTCGACGTAGCGGGCGAGGTGTTTGCCCAAGTCCAGCTCCGTCGGCTCGCTCAGATCGAGGGCCGTGATCCCGTGCGACTCCCTCTCGATATCCACGCCCTTGCTCTCGGCCTTGCGCTCGATGGACTTGATCCGGGCATAGGCGTACTGCATGTACGGCGCTGTGTTGCCGTCCATCGCCAGCATCCTGTCGAAGCTGAAGACATAGTCGCTGGTGCGATTGTTCGAGTAGTCGGCGTACTTGACCGCACCGATGCCGACGGCCTCGGCGATCTCGGCTTTTCTGTCGGGCGGCAGATCGGGGTTCTTCTCCTCCACGACCGATTTCGCCCGCTCGACGGCCTCGTCGAGCAGGTCCTTGAGTTTTATGTTCTCGCCGGAGCGCGTCTTGAGCGGCCGGCCGTCTTCGCCCAGAACGCTGCCGAACGTCACATGCGCCAGCTCGACCTTCTCGCCGTCCCGCCGGTCCCACCCGGCCATCTCCGCCACCTTGAAGAGCATCTGAAAATGCTGGATCTGCCGGGCGTCCGTCACATAAACAATCCGGTCCGCCTTGATCTTGGGCTCGTTGACTCGGTATCGCAATGCCGCCAGGTCCGTCGTCGCGTAGAGAGATGCTCCGTCCGACTTGCGGATAATAAACGGAAGCGGCTGACCCTCCTTGGTCTTGAACCCCTCCGGAAAGACGCACGTTGCGCCGTCCGACTCGACCGCCAGGCCCGATGTTTGCAGATCGCCGACCACCGTCGGTAGCTTGTCATTATAGAAGCTCTCGCCACGAACGTCGGCGTCGGTCAGTTGGACGCCCAGTTTCCTGTAGATGCCGCCGCAGTGTTCCAGGGTGAGCTTTCGGATGAACTGCCAGGCGTCAAACTCCTGGCGATCTTGGCGCTGTAGCATGACGGTGATCCGCCTGGACAGGGATTCATAGGGGATGGTTTCTTCTTGGCCGCGATTGATCGTGCGGACGGTCAGGCCCATCCCCGCAAGAGCGTCTTCGAGCGCGTTGACGTACTGATAAACGCACAGAAACTGCTCCCACAGTCCTTCGACGTCGCGATCATTCAGTCCTTCCAGGAACGGTGCGAAATGCTGTTCGCCCTCGCGATCGTTGCTCCAGTCGTCTTCGTGGCGGTCGCGTATTCGCGTGCAGAGCGTTCTGAGGTCCTGGTCTGATCCTGCGACCTGCCTCAATTCGTCGAGTTCCGTTCGGTAGTAAAGCGGTTCGCCGTGCTTCTCGGCCATGCACATGTGCCATAGGCCGAGAATGACCCTTCCGAACTGGGT
>JAAYBA010000499.1 GCA_012719085.1 Planctomycetota bacterium | reverse complement strand
GCTGAATGTCCCGGTCGCGTTCTGCATGGGCATCGCGACGGTGCTGGCGTTCCTGACGATGAGCGGCGAGCTGCCCGCCTTCGTCGCCGTCGCGCACCAGATCGCCACGGGCATCGACAGCTTCGCGCTGCTGGCGATTCCGTTCTTCATCCTCTCGGGCCAGTTGATGGGCCAGGGCGGCATCGCCCGGCGGCTGATCGATTTCGCCAACACGCTGGTCGGCCGCTTTCGCGGCGGGCTGGCCTTCGTCAACGTGGTCACGTGTATGTTCTTCGGCGCCATCAGTGGCTCGGCGACGGCCGCTATCTCGTCGGTCGGCGGCTTCATGATCCCGCTGATGAACAAGATGGGCTACCATCGCGACTTCAACGCCTCGGTGACGATCACCGCCGCGACGACCGGCTTGCTGATTCCCCCCAGCAACGTGATGATCGTCTATTCGCTGGCCACCGGCGGGGCGGTCTCCATTGCCGCGATCTTCATGGCGGGTTTCCTGCCCGGCTTCCTCGTCGGGCTCGGCCTGATCCTCGTCAGCGCCGTCCTCAGCGTCCGCCACAATTACGGCAAGGGCGAGACCTTCCCGTTCCGCGAGGGCGTGGTCCGCTTCTTCAAGGCGGTCCCGGCTTTGCTGTTGGTCTTCATCGTGATCGGAGGCATCCTGCTGGGCTGGTTCACCCCGACCGAGGCCTCGGCGGTCGCGGTGCTCTATGCATTTTTCCTGGCGGTGGTGGTCTATCGCGAGGTCAAAATCAGGGACCTGCCGCGGATCCTGCTGCAATGCGGGATCACCACGTCGGTCGTGTTCCTGCTGATCGGCACGAGCATGGCGATGTCGTGGGTGCTGGCCTCGGAGAACGTCCCGCAGGACATCAGCGCCTATCTCGTCGGACTGACCGACAGCAAGGTCCTTCTGCTGCTGATGATCAACGCGATCCTGCTGGCGGTCGGGACGTTCATGGACATGACGCCGGCGATCCTGATCTTCACGCCGATCTTCCTGCCGGTGGCCGAGCGGCTGGGCCTGCACCCGCTGCACTTCGGCATCGTCATGATTATGAACCTGTGCATCGGCCTGTGCACGCCGCCGGTCGGCACGTGCCTGTTCCTCGGCTGCGGGATCGCCGAGACGACGGTGACCAGGGTCATGCGTCACATCCTGCCGTTCTTCGGCGCGATGCTCGTGACCCTGCTGATCTGCACCTTCGTCCCGGAGATCTCGCTCTGGCTGCCCGACAAACTCGGCTTCGTCCGCTGACAGGGTATCTCCCCGGCGCCTGTGTCAGGTCTGTGTAGAGCCTCCAATGCCGCAGGTTTCGCAGGGCGGTCCGTCCGAGCCTATGGCAGGGTCAGGCCGGCGACGTCGGCGCCCTTTTCCTTCAGCTTGTTGTAATAGACCTGGAAGCGGTCTTTCAGCGCCTTCAGATCGGTCTCCAGATTCTGGAGATCGACCTTGAGCGTCTTGGCTTCTTCCCCCAAGGCCTCGGTCAGCGGGATCTCCTTGACCTTGGCGGCGAGCTTCTCGATGTCGGCCTGCTTGGCGACGATCGCGTCCTTGTACTTAAGGGCGGTGGCCTTAAGGTTCTCGACGCTCATCGTATCGGCCTCTGCCTGGACCTCAGTTACCGGCTTGTCCGCCGCGATCGCCGGGGCCGTCGTCTCGCCCCTCGCTGTGGCCGGAGGCTGGTCCTGATGGGTCTTCTTGTCGCACCCGATTGCGGCCAGAAGCACCAGGGCAAGAAGGCAGGACAGGACAGCGTTTCTCTCGAATCTCATCTCTGATTCCTTTCAAGATAGAT
>JAAYBA010000498.1 GCA_012719085.1 Planctomycetota bacterium | reverse complement strand
TTGTTGGCCGCCGGAGCGGGCGAGTGCTGGCCCGACCAGGGCATATCGGGGGTATCCCAATGGCCCACAGCACCCCAGGTCCCATGATTGCCATAGTTGAACGCGATGTTCGTTCCCCCCGGTCCGCCGCGATGGCTCCAGGAGACCATCGTTTCCTCGCCCACGAAGTCGGGCCCGTTGTAGACCCAGACTTCAATGGAGCGCGTGCCGCCCCCTTCGATGCCGGCAACGGACAGGGGACCCTCAAAGTAGCTCGAACCATCGAACGTCACCGCCTTGCGGCCGGCGACGTCTTCGACCACGGGAACGCCCTGGGGTTCGAAGTCGCCCAGCGTCCCATGATTGACCCATGTCCGGGCCACCGTCCCGTACGACAGATCCTCGGCCCGCAAATCGACCAGCAACTGCTCGGCCACCACGATGCCGGCCATCGCCTGGTTCGACAGCCCCAGGATCATCACTAAACCAAGATATAATAGCCATTTACGCATCGAAATCCTCCTTTCAAGAACACTCATATCATGGTAATTGGATGCCGTCAGATGACCAGAGCCCCCGATCCGCACGGATGCGCCGGCAGAACGCGGGCACTGCCCCATGAGAGAACGGACCCATTCGAGATGCGCTGTGAACTGCACACCCAACTCTCCATCTTGGCCTGCACGCCAGAAGACGCTCTGCCATGACCCTGCCTGTGGCCCACTCGCCACACCATGCCGGCCCGCCTCGGCAAGGACCGACATGCTGTAGAAACATCCCACAAGGCCACAATCAGTTATACCAAATAGACCCACGGCTCTGCAATGGAATTGCGTCCCGACCTGCCGTCGAAGGCCAATGAACATCGGGGCCGGGCCGATCGATGCGCCGCTTGCGTTCGTGGCGTGACGCGGTAGACTCAAGCAGTGGTGGCCGGAGATCAGGTACGATTGGCGGACTCCATAGCTTGCCGCGCGACAACATGAGGAAAAATGGTATGCGTATTCTGGCCCTGGAACCCTACTACGGCGGAAGTCACAAGGCCTTCCTGGACGGCTGGTCGGCATTGAGCCGGCACGACTGGACGATCCTGACACTGCCGCCCTACAAATGGAAATGGCGGATGCGGCACGCGGCGGTGACCTTCGCGCAGTTGGTCCATGAGCGTCTCTCCGAGACACCGACGTGGGACCTGCTGTTCTGCTCGGACATGCTGAACCTGGCCGAGTTCCACGGGCTGACTCGCCGCGACCTCGGCCGTGTTCCAAGCGTCGTCTATTTCCATGAGAACCAACTGACCTATCCGGTGCAGGTCGAAAGCGAACGCGACTACCAATTCGCCATGACCAACATGACCAGCGCGCTGGCGGCCGACGAGGTGTGGTTCAACTCGGCCTTCCATCGCGACTCGTTCCTCGACGGCCTGGATGCCTTTCTCAAACGCATGCCCGACCAGCAACCTGCCGGGGCCGTAGACGCCATCCGAGAAAAGACCCACATCCATCCACCGGGCGTGGCGACGATGCCCGCCCGCTGCCGCAGGAAGCCCGGACCGCTGCGAATCCTCTGGGCCGCCCGATGGGAGCATGACAAGGCCCCGCAGGACTTCTTTGAAGCCCTGACAATTCTCAAGAAGCAAGGCGTCGCGTTCCGCATCAGCGTCATCGGAGAGCAGTTCCGCGAGGTGCCGGAGATCTTTGCGCGAGCCCGGCAGGATTTTGCCGACCGCATCGACCGATGGGGCTACCAGGAGAGCCAGGCCCAGTATGAGGCGGCTCTGTCGGAGGCTGATGTCTTCGTCTCGACGGCCCAGCATGAGTTCTTCGGTCTGTGCGCCGTTGAGGCGGCGCTGGCTGGGGCGGTTCCGTTGCTCCCGAAGCGTCTGGCCTATCCGGAGGTCTTCGGCCTGAACGAGACAGACGAGGCCGGGCAGTTCTTCTACGACGGTCGGCCCAAAGGTCTCGCAGGAAGACTGGAAGAACTGGCAAAGCTCCTGGCAGACGGACAGTCACTGATCGACCGCACAGAGCCGTTGCGGAACCACCTCAGGCGATTCGAATGGACCAATCTCGTTTCGGTGCTCGACGAGGCGATTGTCGGCAGTGCGGATTCCTGATCGACGCTACCGGGGCACGTGCTTCTTGCGATACTCTCGCAGACTGGTTCCGGTCTCTTTGCGGAAATAGCGGCTGATATGCTCGACGCCGTCGAAACCCGACTTGAGGGCGATTTCAGTGATGCTCATGTCGGTGCCGACGAGAAGCCCGACGATGTAGTTGACGCGGACGCGCCGGATCTCCTGGTAGACCGAGCGTCGCAGAATGCCCTTGAATCGCTTCTCGAGAACGCGCCGGGAGACATTGGTGGCCTCGACGACGTCATCGACCTGGATCATGCGATTGGGATGTCGGCGGATGAAGCGCACCGCGGCCGCCACATCCGTATCGGTCACCGCCAGGATGTCCGTCGACATCCGCGTCACGATGTGCGTCGGACGCACGGGAATCTGCTGGCCGGTCATCGGCTCGCCCTTCATGAGTCCGTCGAGCAGTCGAGCCGCCTCGTGGCCGGCTGTCTCCGTGTCCAGGGCGATACTCGATATCGGCGGATCGGCCAGATCGCAGATCAGGATGTCGTTATCGACCCCGAGCACGGCCACCTGATCGGGCACGTACAGGTCGGCAAGTTTGCAGGCCTCGATGACCTGCAGGGCGCGATCGTCGTTGCAGCACAGCAGGGCCACGGGCTTGGGCAACGATTCCAGCCATTCGGCGATCAGGTTCTGTTCGCTCTTCCAGGCGCGCTTGGCTCGGGCCTTGGGCTGGCGGTAGACGTTGGCATGAAATCCCGCGCGTTCCAGCCGCTCGACGAAATGTCTGGCGCGCAGTCTGGACCAGACGAACTCGTCGAGCCCGCAGAACGCGAAGTTCTGGAACCCTCGATCGAGGAAATGGTCGGCGGCCATCGACCCAATGGCGGCGCTGTCGGTGATGATTGCGGGGAACGGAGTGTAGCTTTCTCTGTTGTGCTGGGCGAAGATCACAGGGAACTTCCAGTTGGAAAGGTTCTCTACGACCTGCACATCGCGCATGATGGCGCCGTCGATCTTGAGGTCTCTCCATTCCGGCAGCGACGAGTCGAGTCCGGCCGACCTCTGGTAAACCCGCCACGGCCCGTGCAGTCGCGAATAGCGGGCGATCCCATAGAGCAGACCGCGACCAAACTCGCGAGAGGTCTCGACAAACAGGAGTACCGACGGCGCCCCGCCGGCTCCCGGCTTTCCTGGTTTCTGTACGCTGGTTCGCTCGGTATTCATCCGATTCAAGACATCCAAACTCGTATGCCTCCTGGTGAATCTCGCCGGGCGCGAGGACTCGCGTGCCGCGCACCACCACATCGAACGGAGATCAAACGTGCCGGTAGACATCCCAGCCCTGATAGTTGCCCAAGGCCTCGGCGACCGCCTCGGCGCGGGCGCACAGGTTGACCGCCACGTGGTGCTCGAAACCCATCTGGCAGATATAGCTCAGCAACGTCTGCAGATTGTCGATCTTCATGACGCCGTAGCCGCCGAATGTATCCAGCTTGTCGTTCGTGAACTTGCCCTGTCCGACGTAGATGCGAAGCAGACCTTCGACATCGTCGGTGCTGGCACGGCAGAAGGTGGCCGGCGAGGGCTTGATCCGTCCGACGATGGTACCATACGTGTTGTCCTTGCCTACCGAGCCGGCGATGATCTCCTGGAAGTCCATCTTGTCGGCCTGAAAGAACGACCTGGGCAGGTTGCTGCAATGGAACAGCACGCACTTGTTCGGATCGCCCTCGAAGTTGTTGTTCCAGTCGAGCAGCGCGCTGGGCGACCCGGAGGCCAACTGAAGCACATACATCGCCAGCAGGCCGGTGATGTCCACCTCGCAGGCACTGGGCAGCATCGATTCGCTCATCATGCTCATCAGCGCGCAGGGCACGATCCCAAAGTACTGCTCCAGGGCCGTCCAGCACTGAATGGCCGTGCCCGCCAGTTCATTCTCTTTGACCCAGGCATCTACCACGGCGCCGAATTTGGCCATCTTCAGCAGGCTCTCAGGGGGAATGGCCTCGACGTTGGTATACTTGCGGATCGCGTTGAGCTTCGCTCTGACCGCGGGGGCCTTGTCGGCCAGGCGATCGACCTTGGCGAGGATTTCATACAGATCGATCGGCTCGACCGCGATGCCCGCCAGTTCCAGGATCTTCTCGCTGTAGCGAACCGTGTTGAACGCGGCGGGCCGGCTGCCAATGGCACCGAAGCGAACGTTCCTGAGGCCCTTGACCACACGACAGACCGCGGCGAATCGGTCCAGATCGCTCTTGAATTCCTCCGAGACGATCTTCACGGTGTGCGACGTCGTCAGCGTGAAAGGAATACCGGCCTGCCGGAGATTGTTGCACACACTGATCTTGCCGCAGAAAGAATCGCGGCGACCGCCCATTGCCATCCGGGCGACGGCGTCCTCCTCTGCCTGGATCAGGATCGGCACGTTCAGACCACTGCGTTTGACGGCCTCGGCAACCCCTCTCTCTTCCCCGAAGTTGGGCAGCGTCACGATAATCCCGTCGATCTTGTCGGCCTTGGAGGCGAACAAGGCGGCGCACTTCTTGGCGTCCTCAAAGGTTTCGACGGCGCCGAATTTCGTCTCGGTCATCGGCAGTGCGACGCTGTCATAGCCGTTCTTCTTGAGAACCGCCATGATGTCCCTGCGTCCTTCCTTCGCCAGCGCATCGGGAAAGAAACCTCGGTTGCCGACGATGACTCCGAACGTGACCTTGGCCATTTCGGTTCTCCTTCAGGCTTGCCCGTAATAGGCGTTCTTGCCGTGCTTTCGCAGGTAGTGCTTGTCGAGAAGGGCTTGGGAGATAGGGGGTTGTTCCGGATGGATCGCAAGCGTCCCGGCGGCCATTTTCGCCACCTCCTCGAGGACCACGGCGTTCTTGACGGATTCGTCAGGACTCTTGCCCCAGGTGAATGGACCGTGATTGGCCACGAGGACGGCAGGCATCTGCATCGGGTCGATCCCCTGAAGACGCCGAACGATCACGACGCCGGTGTTGGCCTCGTAGTCCTGGCCAATCTCGGCGGCCGTCATCTTCTCGGTCACCGGGACGGCGCCGTAGAAGTGGTCCGCGTGGGTCGTTCCCAGACACGGGATGTCCCGCTGGGCCTGGGCCCACATCGTCGCATGGGGCGAGTGCGTGTGGCAGATGCCCCCGATACCCGGGAAGCAGCGATACAGCTCCAGGTGGGTCGGCGTGTCGGACGAGGGACGCAGGTCCCCTTCGACGACACGGCCCTGCAAGTCGAGCAGGACGATCTGCTCGGGCACCAGTTCATCGTAGCTGACGCCGCTGGGCTTGATGGCCACGATGCCGGCGCCGCGGTCGATCCCACTGACGTTGCCCCAGGTGAACACGACGAGGCCGTACCGCTGAAGGTCGAGGTTGGCCTCGCAAACCTGTTGTTTGAGCTTCTCGTGCATCGTTACGCGTTGGCCTTCTCTTTGATTTCCAGCAACTCCTTCATCACGTTGGCCATTGCCAGCGGCTGGCCCTTGAGGCCGAACCCGTCGTGGAGTTGCCGGTAAAGCCCGTAGAGCCGCCGGTAAACCTGGTGGTTCTCGGGAATGGGTTTGAAGGTCGTCTGCTTGATACCGCACATCGCCGCCTGAGCTTGGGCAAAGCCGGGATACGCGCCGCCGACGACGGCCGCTGCGATGGCCGACCCCAGCGCGCAGGTCTGGGCGGAGCGGGAGATCTTCATCTCGCGGCCGGTGACGTCGGCATAGATCTGCATGAGCATGGCGTTCTTCTCGGAAATCCCGCCGCAGTTGACCACTTCGGAGATCTCGACACCGTACTCCTCGAACCGGTTGATGATCGTCAGCGCTCCGAATGCGGTCGCCTCGATCAGGGCCCGGTAAATCTCCTCGGGCCGCGTGTGCAGCGTCTGGCCCAGAAGCAAACCGGTCAGGCGTTGGTCAACCAGGATCGTCCGGTTGCCGTTGTTCCAGTCGAGGGCCAGCAATCCGGACTGGCCCGGCTTCAATCTGGCGGCCTTCTCCGTCAGCGATTGGTGCGAACCGGCTTCTTTGCCGCCGGGCTGGATGTAGTTGACGAACCAGTTGAAGATGTCCCCGACGGCCGACTGGCCTGCTTCGAGGCCGTAAAAGCCCGGCAGAATCGAGCCGTCCACAATGCCGCAGATGCCCGGAATGTCGGGCAGATTCGCACTCGAAGGAGCGACAACCATGTCGCACGTGCTGGTCCCGATGATCTTGACGAGCACGCCGGCCTTGATGCCGGAACCGACGCCGCCCAAGTGGGCATCGAAGGCGCCCATCGCCACCGGGATGCCGGCGGTCAGGCCAAGCTTGCCCGCCCACGCATCGGTGAGCTTGCCGGCGATTTGATCGACCGCGTAGGTCTTGTCGCCGAGGGTCCGACGGAGCCGGCCCAGCTTCGGATCGAGTTTGGCGAGGAACGCCTCGTCGGGATAGCCACCCCACTCGTCGCAAAACATGGCCTTGTGCCCGGCGGCACAGCGGCATCGCCGGATCATCTCCGGCGCATCGGTCCCCGTCAGCACGGCCGGCAGCCAGTCCGCATGCTCGACCCAGGTGTACGCCGCATCGAAGACATCGGGCGCCACCCGCAGGCAGTGGAGGATCTTGCTGAAGAACCACTCCGAGGAATAGATCCCGCCGCACTTCGCCAGATACTCGGGGTGTTCCCTGCGGGCCAGCTCGGTGATCTCGGCGGCCTCGGCGTAGCCGGTGTGGTCCTTCCAGAGCCATGCATGCGCGTTCAGGTTGTCCTTGAACGCGTCGAGCATCGCCAGCGGCGTCCCACTCTTGTCGACGGGCAGCGGCGTCGAGCCGGTCGTGTCCACGCCGATGCCGATGATATTCTTCGAATCGAACTTCGGGTCTGATCTGCGGGCCTCGGCGATCGCCCCGGCCACAGTGACCTCTACGCCTTTCAGGTAGTCGGCGGGATTCTGTCGGGCGACGTTGTGATCCGCGGCATCGAGAAGAATGCCCGCCTCGCCCGTCTCGTACTCATACACGCACGTCCCCAGCTCGCGGCCGTTCGACGCATCGACGATCAGACAGCGCACGGAGTTCGTGCCGTAGTCCAGTCCTACCGCATAGGCCATCGTTCACCCCTCGAATCAAAGATGTCTCAGCCCCTGAAATAGAGATACGCCGCAAGGATCGCCACCAGAACGCCGACCGAGGCGATCACATCCCACTGGTTCCAGGACGCCCGCGAGGCCTTGCGGTCTTCGTCGGTCAGGGTCCCGTAGGTCAGACCGCTGATCTTACTGTACGCCGGCTCTTCCGTCAGATGGCTGACCACAACCATGACCACGATGCAGACCAGAAAGATCAGGAGGCTGTAGTACTGGAAGTAGATGTTGTTCACGATCCAGAAGAACGAGCCTTCCGTGTAGGCGAAGTCGGGGAAGATGCTCTTCAATTTCACTGGCGTATCGACGGCCAGCCGGAACAGGCCGAGCACGAACCCGACGATCAGGGCCCACAGGCAACCTTTGGCGTTCAGTCGTTTGCTGAAGACGCCCAGGAAGAAGACCACGAAGATCGGCGGGGCCAGATACGATTGCACGCCCTGCAAATAATCGTACAGCCCCTTGCCACCCCGGATCACAGGAATCCACAGCAGGCCGATGAGCACCATCACGGCGGTGGCGACTCGACCTACCCACACAATCTGCTTCTCCGTCGCCTTGGGGCGCAGCTTCGAATAGAAATCGATGGTGAATAGCGCCGCAGAGGCATTGAACGCACCGGCCAGCGAGCTCATCAGTGCGGCCAGCAGGCCGGCCACGACAATCCCGCGCACGCCGATCGGCAGGACCTGGGCGACGAGCATCGGAAACGCCTGCTGGGCGTTGTCGCGAATGAGCTGGCCGCTCTCATCGAAGAACGACGCCTGCAAGGCGGCGTTCTGCCCGCTCTTGGCCAGGGCAAAAGCGATCATGCCGGGGATGATGAAGATGAAGACCGGAAGGAGTTTCAGGGCCGCCGAGCAGATGGAGCCCCGGCGGGCATCCGTCTCGTTCTGCGCGCCGAGCACACGCTGCACGATGTACTGATCCGTACACCAGTACCACAGACCGATGATCGGAGCGCAGAAGAGCATGCCGATCCAGGGGTAGTTGTCGTTGAAGTACCAGGCCATGCGACCGGTTTCCTTGACCGGCGCCCAGGTCGCGGTGACCCCCTCGGGCACGAGCGGCTTCCACAGATTGAACATCTCCGAGCCGGCCCACTCGCGCAGCGCCCCCCAGCCGCCGAGGGCCTTCAGGCCGAAATACGTCACGAAGGCCGAACCAATCACCAAAATCACGGTCTGGATCGCGGAGGTATAGGCGACAGCCCGCATTCCACCCATGATCGTGTAGATGCCGGTCAGGACGATCACCAGGATCGATCCGATCCAGAAGCTGTCGAGCCCCAGGAACGTGATGTCGGGGATCAACACGGCAAACACCACGCCGCCGGCGAAGATGCCGACCGCCAGCTTGGTTAGAACGTATGCGACCAGCGAAATGATCGACAGCACGGTGCGGTTGACCGGCGAGAACCGCCGTTCGAGGAACTCCGGCATGGTGAAGACCCTCGACCGCATGTAGAAGGGCACCATGATCCAGGCCAGGACCAGAAGACACCAGGCATGCAGTTCGAAGTGCGCCATGGCCACGCCGTCGGTGGCCCCGGAGCCGGCAAGGCCGACGAGATGCTCGGAGCCAATGTTCGACGAGAAGACCGCCGCACCGATGATCCACCACCCCAGATTGCGTCCGGCAAGGAAGTACTCCGTCGTCGTCTGCGACTGCCTTTCCTTGAGGTAGGCCCACCATGCGATGCCGAACACAACAGCGAAGTAGCCTAAAATGAAAAGCCAGTCAACCGTGTGCAATGCCGTCATGTCTTCTCCTTTGTGCAGAGTTCAGGGGTTCTCTCACTCTATCTCGCATCGGTGCCGCCCCGCTACCGCGCGGAGAATGCGTAGACCGTTGTGGTCCTGTGAACACGGCCCGGACGCAGAATGGTTGACGGAAAGTCCGGCTTGTTCGGCGAATCGGGGTAGTGCTGCGTCTCCAGGCAGAAGCCATAGCGATGCTTGTAGACGACCCCATCCTTGCCCGTGATGGTCCCGTCGAGGAAGTTGCCCGCGTAGAACTGAATGCCGGGCTCGGTCGTCCGGACGGTCATCAGGCGTCCGGTCGTCGGCTCGTAGACCTCGGCCGCCAGCGTCATCGTAT
>JAAYBA010000064.1 GCA_012719085.1 Planctomycetota bacterium | reverse complement strand
GCTCGCGTCCAGACGATGGTGATCGGCGTGGGCAGCAAGACCAGTCCGACCGCCGGCGGCGCCGGCACGGTCTACGTGGACGACGTCGGCTTCGGCCGTCCGGCCGCGCAGTAGCTGTACTGAAAAGCGGCGGACCGCCCGCCGCACCCTGTAGCACTCACGGGGCCTGCGTTCACGCGACGCAGGCCCCTTTTTTGTCTGTGCCGCGTCAAGTCCATCGGCCGGGGCGGGGCAAATCGTCGTGCGATTGCCAAGGCGCCTGTTGACGCGTCGCCCCATTTTCACTATCCTGACGAATTACGCTCTGCCTGCGGGTCGGTCCCGCACGTTTGGGCGGATCGACGAGCATCGAGAGACATCGGGTATGTTGAAGAGAACGCATCATTGTGGGGAGCTTCGTCTGGCCGACGCCGGCAAGCAGGTCGTCGTGGCCGGCTGGGTTCAGTCGTATCGAGATCATGGCAATCTGGTCTTCTTCGACGTGCGGGATCGGGAGGGGCTGACGCAACTGGTTTTCGACCCGGAGACCGGTCCGGAGGCGCACCAGCTTGCGCGCACGGCGCGCTGCGAATGGGTCATTGCGGTTGCCGGCAGGGTGCGGCCGCGAGGCGAGGGCCTGGAGAATCCGAAGCTGGCCACCGGACAGATCGAGGTGGTCGTCGATCGGCTCGAAGTTCTCAACATCGCCAAGACGCCTCCGTTCGAGCTGGACAATGCGAGCAAGACGAACGAAGAGACGCGGCTGATATACCGGTACATCGATCTTCGTCGGCCCGAGATGCAGCAGCGTCTTCGGGTGCGGCATCGGGTCGCCTCACTGGCCCGGCGGTACTTCGATGAGAAGGGGTTCTGGGAGGTGGAGACGCCGATGCTGGCCAAGAGCACGCCGGAAGGCGCCCGCGATTTCCTCGTGCCCAGCCGCCTGGTGCGCAACGCGTTCTACGCGCTGCCCCAATCGCCGCAGTTGTTCAAGCAGATCCTGATGGTCAGCGGGGTCGAGAAGTATTTCCAGATCGTTCGCTGTTTCCGCGACGAAGACCCGCGGGCCGATCGCCAGGCGGAGTTCACGCAGATCGACGTCGAGATGAGCTTCGTGGACGTTGACGATGTGATCGCCGTTCATTCGGAACTGGTGGCGCGGATCTGGAAGGAGGTCCTGGGGGTCGATGTGGCGCTGCCGATCCGGCGGATGAGCTATCCGGAGGCAATGGCCGACTACGGGACCGACCGGCCCGACGTGCGGTTCGAGATGAAGCTCCAGGACATCAGCGATCTGGCCAAACAGACGGCGTTCAAGGTCTTCACGTCGTGCATTGAGAACGGCGGGGTGGTCAAGGGCCTGTGCGCTCCGGCCGGCGAGGCCTACTCCCGCAGCGACATCGAGAAGACACTGACCGCGGTGGTGGCCGAGTACGGCGCCAAGGGCCTGGCGTGGTTCAAGATCAAAATGGAGAACGGAACCCCGACGTTCATCGGGGGCATCGGCAAGTTCTTCACCGGCGATCTCGCCCGGCAGTTGATCGAGCGGTTCGACGCCAAGGACGGCGACGTGCTGATGTTCGTGGCCGACCAGGAGTCGGTCGCCAACAAGGCGCTGGCGCCGCTGCGCTGCCGGATCGCCAGAGACCTGAAGTTGTACGACCCGAAGAGTTTCGCGTTCCTGTGGGTGGTGGACTTCCCGCTGTTCGAGTGGAACGCCGACGAGAAACGGTACGACTCGCTTCACCATCCGTTCACCGCGCCCGTGCCGGAGGACCTGGGCAAGCTCGAAAGCGACCCGGGCCACATCCGCTCGCAGGCGTACGACATCGTGGTCAACGGCAGTGAGATCGGCGGGGGCAGCATTCGTATCCACCGCCCGGAGGTTCAGCAGAAGGTGTTCGATCTGCTGAATATTTCCCGGCAGCAGGCGGAGGATCGCTTCGGGTTCTTCCTCAAGGCGCTGGACTACGGGGCGCCGCCCCACGGCGGCATCGCGTTCGGCCTGGACCGGCTGATCATGCTGCTGACCGGCACGGAGAACATCCGCGACGTGATCGCGTTTCCCAAGACGCAGCGTGGGCAGTGCTTGATGACCGAGGCGCCGAGCGAAGTGGACCAGAAGCAGCTCGACGAGTTGAACCTGCGGACGCAGAAACACCTGCACGCCGTGGAGAAGAAGCCCGAGAACTGATTCGGGGGCGTGCCGCATCGATCGTCCGAGTCGGCTGACCGGTGTGCCGGCAGCGTTCCGGCACGGGGCCAATGGAATCATCGATCGTCAGTAGAGGATGATGCGTATCGACCTGGGCAAGACTGTGCAACGCATTCTCCGGTTCCTGCACCTGAGCCCTCTGTCGCTGGCGGAGAAGTGCCGGATCATGTTCGGGGCCGCGGTGCTGTTCAGCCTGGCCATCGCGCTGCTGATTCCCTACATCTGGATGAGCCAGTTGACCACGAAGGTCCTGCTGGACACGAACAAGGCGCGCGTCGAATCGGTTCTTCTTCCGGTGCACTTCCAGTTGAAGGGTCTCTCGCAGATGCCCCTGCCTCCGGAGTTGAACAGCCGCGGCGCGATGAAGGATCCGAACGAGCCGGGGGTGGTCTGGATCGCTCTGCGCGGGGAGCGCGGGCACGAGGAACTGGAGCGTCTCACCCGCGCGCAGCGGAGGCTGTTCGACAAGCTGATCGTCGACGACGCCCGCGACGACGATATCGAGCTCAGTCGGCCCGAGGGACGGCTGCAGAGCGACTACGTGCGTCTGTTTCGCGCGACGGAGACGTGCGTGAGCTGTCACAATCCGCAGGGCTCGGCCGGGCCGTTTTCCCTCAACGAGGTGGTCGGCATCGCCGCCGTGCGGACGCACGGGATCGGAAGCGACGTGAGGAAGACGGTGTTCCTGAATCGGATCTGGACGATCATCGCCGGGCTGATCGGCGCCACCGGCGCGATGGTGGCGTTCTACTGGATCACACAGCGTGTCATCCTGCGTCCAATTCGCCAGTTGCGGGCCCTGGTCAACAACGTGGCCGAGGGCAACCTTGACATCCGCAGTTCGATCGAAACGGGCGACGAGTACGAACGGCTCAGCGAGGCGTTCAACCACATGCTCGACAACCTCCAGAGCGCTCAGGAGAAGCTGCGCGAGGCCAACCGGCAGCTTGATGCGAAGATCGCCGAGCTGAGCGAGCGGAACATCGAGCTGTACAAAGCGAACAAGCTCAAGAGCGAATTCCTGGCGAACATGTCGCACGAGTTCCGCACGCCGCTGAATGCGATTCTGGGGTTTGCGCAAGTGCTTCGCGAGAAGCCGGGCCTGTTGCGGCGCGACAAGGGGCAGCGCTACGCCGAGAACATCATCAGCAGCGGCAACAGCCTGCTGAGCATGATCAACGATCTGCTCGATCTGGCGAAGGTGCAGGCCGGTCGCATGGAGCTGCACATTGAGCCGGTTTCGCTGCCCCAGCTCTGCGATTCGCTGGTCTCGTCCTTTTCGCTGCTGGCCAAGAAGCAGAGGGTCCGGATTCGAACGCAGGTGGCCGACGACGTTCCGATCATCGTGACCGACGGCGGCAAGGTCCAGCAGGTCCTGTACAACTTTCTGAGCAATGCGGTGAAATTTACGCCCGCCCGCGGGTTGATCGAGATCCGCGCGGCCATGCTGGACGGCAAGACGGTGCGCATCGCTGTGACCGACAGCGGCTGCGGGATCGCCGAGGCCGACCGCGAGGCGATCTTCGAGAAGTTCCGGCAGGCGGACGGCTCTCTGACGCGGGAGACGCAAGGAAGCGGGCTGGGCCTGGCGATCAGCAAGGAGCTGGCCCAGATGCTGGCCGGGAAGATCGGCATGGAGAGCCAGGTCGGCGTCGGCTCGACCTTCTGGCTGGACATCCCGGCCACGCTCGAAGCGGAGAAGAGGCCGTCGCGACCCGGTGGGACGTCAAAACGAACCCAACTCGACGAGGAAGGACAGACGCATGCAGAAGAAACGACATAGGATCGGCACGGTGTACGGGGCCTGTTTCACGGCGCTGGTGATTCTGGCGCTTTCGCTGCCGGCGGTGGCACAGCAGATGCACCCGTTCTCAATCCACGACATGCTTGCGATGGACCGGATCAGTGATTCGCAGGTCTCGCCCGATGGGCAGTGGATTGCGTTCGTGGTTCGCACGACCGACCTGGAGGCAAACCGGGGCCGGACGGACCTCTGGCTGGTCGGCCGCGACGGCGCGGGCCTTCGGCCGCTCACCTCGCATCCCGACTCCGACTCGAATCCGCGCTGGGGCCCCGACAGCAGGAGCGTCTGGTTCCTTTCGAGTCGGTCCGGGTCCAGTCAGGTCTGGCGGATTGCGATCGACGGCGGCGAGGCCCGGCAGATGACCGTTGAGCCGCTCGACGTCGGCAATCTGATCGTCTCGCCCGACGGCCGGCACATTGGCTTTACGATGGAGGTCTTCCCCGACGCCCCGACGGCCCAGGCGACCAAGGACAGACTCGACGCCATCGCCAAGCGCAAGGACAGCGGACGCGTCTACGAGCGGGTCCTCGTACGACACTGGGACACCTGGAAGGACGGCCGACGCTCGCATCTGTTCGTCAGGCCGGCCGAGGGCGGGCAGGCGGTGAACGTCATGGCGGGCATGGACGCCGACACGCCCTCGATCCCGTTCGGCGGGCCCGAGGAGATGACATTCAGTCCGGACGGCAGGGGGGTCGTTTTCAGTGCCAAGGACGTGGGGCGCGAGGAGGCCTGGTCGACGAATTTCGATCTGTTCTACAGCCCTATCGACGGCTCGCAGGCCCCGAAATGCCTGACGCAGGAGAACGAGGCGTTGGATACGCATCCGGTCTTCTCGCCCGACGGCAAGACGCTGGCGTATCTGGCGATGAGCCGGCCGGGGTACGAATCGGACCAGTTTCAGATCGTGCTTATGGACTGGCCCGGCGGCTCGAAACGGGTCCTGACGGACAAGTGGGATCGCAGTCCGTCTTCGATCGGCTTTGCCGCCCACGGGCGTACGCTCTACGCGACGGCGGCGAACCTTGGTCAGCGTTCGCTGTTTTCGATCGACGTGGACAACGGGCAGGTGGAGACCATCGTGCGGGAGGGGAGCGTTCATGGGTTCAGCGCAGCGGACGGGCGGATCGTCTATGCGCTCAGCAACATGAGATCGCCTGCGGAGCTGTATTCGGTACGCCCGAACGGGGCGGGGGTGCAGCAGTTGACCGATATCAATCGCGCGAAGGTCGCTGCGGCGAAGATGGGTGATTACGAGCAGTTCACGTTCGCCGGCTGGAACGGCGAGACGGTTCACGCGTATGTGGTCAAACCGGTGGATTTCGATCCGGCCCGGAAGTACCCGGTGGCGTTCCTGATCCACGGCGGGCCCCAGGGCTCGTTCGGGAACGTCTTCCACTACCGCTGGAACCCGCAGGCGTACGCGGGTGCCGGATACGCCGCCGTCATGGTCGATTTCCACGGCTCCACCGGCTATGGGCAAGCCTTCTGCGATTCGATCCGCGGCGACTGGGGAGGCAAGCCACTGGCGGACCTCCAGAAGGGTCTGGCCGCAGCG
>JAAYBA010000497.1 GCA_012719085.1 Planctomycetota bacterium | reverse complement strand
GCGGCGGGGACGGTCATACCAGCGCTCGGCGGCCGGATCGTCCAGAATCCTCTCCTCGACGGGGTCCCAGTGAATCGGCCGACCCAGACGTTCGGCGATGCCGCTGAGATGGCAGATCGTCGCGGTGCGGTGGCCGATTTCGGCCGGGCAGATCGGCTGCTTGCGCGTTCGAATGCAGTCGATCCAGTTGCTGTCGTGGTTGTTCGAATCGTACAGGTGAATCTCGCTCGCAAGCAGCGGGGTCTGGGCCAGTTCGACCGGCTTGGTGTCGAGCCTGCCGCCGCGACTGACCATCACTTCACCTTCGGTGCCGATGAACTGGATCATGTGGCCGCCCCAGACGGGATGGTCGCGCAGGACCTTCGTGCCATCGGCATAATAGTGGGTCTGATATTTGTGGTCGCCCCAGCCCTTCGGGATGAACTTGACCGGGCCGGAATCGTCCATGCCCAGCGCCCACTGGATGATGTCGAAGTGGTGAGCGCCCCAGTCGCCGTTCTTGCGGGAGCCGTATTCCCAGAAGCGCCGCCATCCGCCGCCGTAATCGCCCTTGACGCGTTCGGCGTTGTACGGGAACCAGGGGGTCGGGCCGAGCCATCGGTCGTAGTCGAAGCCTTCGGGGATCGGCTGAGCCGGCAGCGTGGTTGGCGGGGCAAACGAGCCGAGGCTCGTATAGATGGTGTGCACCTTGCCGATCCACCCGTTGCGAACGATCTCGGAGGCCTTGCGGAAGGCCCATTCGGAACGCTGCTGGGAGCCGACCTGGAAGACCGTACCGTACTGCTTGCAGGCGGCGCTCATCAGCCGGCCTTCGCGGATCGTCAGCGTCATCGGCTTCTGGCAATACACATCCTTGCCCGATTTGATGGCCGCCAACGAGCACATCGCGTGCCAGTGGTCCGGCGTCACCACAAAGACCGCATCGATGTCCGGGCGGGCACAGAGCTTTTCGTATTCAAGGTAGGCCTCGCAGCCTTTGTAGGCGCCGTCGGCCGCCTGGTTGGCGTAGGCCCTCTCGACCTGGCTCTTGGCGCCGTCCCGTCTGCGCTGGTCCACATCGCAGACCGCCAGCACCTGCACATCACTACGTCCGAGCATGCCGTGCAGATGGCCACCCATCATCAGGCCCATGCCGATCATCCCCATCGTGATGCGGTTGCTCGGCGCTGCGGCGCCAAAGACCGTCGAGGGCACCACGCTGGGAAACGCCACGGCCGCACCGACGGCCGCCACTCCCTTGAACATGAAATCCCGACGGCTCAAAGAGGACGTCTTCTTCATCGGTTGTTTCTCCTTTTGCTTCTCTGCATTCGTTCTCAGTTATCCCGTCGTTTCGACGTGCGTTGCCCTTGCCGACAGGAGTGAGCCATGGTTCGCTCCGGCGTACCGGGTCGCATTGCCCTGGATCGAGGCCTGCACGAATGCACTATAAAGGATATCCGAGTCAATTGCCACCGGCCGTCCGATGATTTCGGGGTTCAACGGACGGCACGTCGAACAGTCCGATTGTGAACCTCAATCCTCAGGCAGATCGTGGAAATCGAGGGCAATAATCGCCCGATGAAGTTCGTTCTTGGTACCGAACCTTCCCGCAAGTTGGGCGGTATATCGGTGCATCTGGGTAGAGACTCTATCCACCCCGTGTTTGGACGCAGCCCGTCGGCGTGGGGACTCTGTCAACAGGATACGAGCCGAAAAGGAGCGCAGGATGAAGCAGATCGTCACAACCATGGTCGTTCTATCTTGTTTTCTCAGCGTCGTTTGTGCCCATGCCGTCGCGGCGACGGGCGTTGAATACTGGCCGACGTGGCGTGGGCCGAATCTGGATGGCGTCGCAGTGAAGGGCAATCCCCCTGTCACGTGGAGCGAATCGGAGAACGTCAAGTGGAAGATCGATCTGCCCGGAGAGGGAACCTCCTCCCCCATCATCTGGGGCGACAGGATGTTCTTCCAGACCGCCGTGGATACAGGACAGGCCGGTCCAGCCCCCGCCGCCCCGGCGCAGAGCCGCGGAGGCAGAGGGCCCGGACGGGGACGCGCCCCGACGACCCTGCACGCATTCGACCTCGTCTGCCTCGACCGTACGACGGGCAAGCTGCTGTGGCAGACGACAGCCACAAAAGCCGTCCCCCATGAGGGCCACCATCAGGACCACGGGTTCGCCTCCTACTCGCCCATCACCGACGGCAAGCATATCTGGGCCAGCTTCGGCTCGCGGGGGCTCTACTGCTTCGACACCGACGGCAATCTCAAGTGGTCGCAGGATCTGATCCCGATGACGATCCGAGGCGGCTTTGGCGAGGGCAGCTCACCGGCACTGGCGGGCGACGCGGTGGTCGCGGTGTGCGACCATGAGGGGGATTCAGCAATCTTCGCCTTCCACAAGGAAACGGGCCAACTGCTCTGGCGCAAAGACCGTGACGAAGCGAGTTCATGGGCCACCCCTATGCCCGTCGAGGTCGACGGCAAGCTCCAGGTCGTCGTCAATGCAACCAACTTCGTCCGCAGCTACGACGCCCAGACCGGTCGGATCATCTGGCAATGCACGGGCCAGACGGGCAACGTGATCCCGACGCCGGTTCTCGGATTCGGCAAGGTCTTCTGCACCAGCGGCTTCCGGGGCAGTATGCTCCAGGCCATCCAACTCGGGCGAACGGGCGACCTGAGCGGTTCGGACGCCATCGCCTGGCAGGTAGACAGCGGCACCCCCTACGTTCCCTCCCCCATCCTCCACGACGGACGCATCTATGTCTTTGCGGTCAACGACGCCATACTGTCATGCTATGACGCCCGGACAGGAGAACCCCACTACACCCGGCAGCGGCTTGAAGGGATCAGAGGCGTGTACGCATCGCCGGTAGCGGTGGCCGACCGCATCTATTTCATCGGTCGAAACGGCGTGTCCATCGTCATCAAGAGCGCCGACACGCTCGAGATCCTGGCCACCAACGTGCTGGACGACGGCTTCGACGCCTCTCCGGCTATTGTCGGGGACGCGCTGTATCTCAAAGGGCGCAAACATCTCTACTGCCTGACGACCCCATAACCCGGCGCCCCACGCCACAATATGCCACCTGAACCAGGCTCCATGCCCCCCGCAACATCAGACGGGGGTACGATGAAACACGCGCACCCCCGGACCCTGCGAGGCTTGGTGCAAATGGCTCCAGGTCGGCTCTCCTGCGAGGGCTTCCGCAGATCGCGGCCGGGCTCTCTTGGGCACTGACACGGGAACGGTTCGGTTATAGGCCCATCCCCGAACCCGCCTGTAGAATTCGAAAAGAAACCCTGCCCCCCTTGCTCTTTTATCTCAAACACCCTATAGTTATCCACAGAACTCAACATAGGAGTCCTGCGTATTTTTATATGGCTCTGTAGAGTGGCAATTGGCACTTCCATATTTCCAAAATTGCCCTGGTGCCCGATAATATGGAGAGCAATCGAACAGGGAGCCAGGGGCAGCTTAGCCGGACCGACGGACGTTCTCCCCTCTCTCCGACCGCTGCCCCAGACCCACCCTGCTCGCAGATTCAGCCAGCTTGAACCTGCGTTCCGTCCGCAACACGCGAGACGGTGCTGCCTCGTCGCAGAAGCGGAAGATCGCGAAAAAAGCGTTACGAATCACCTCTCCGCTGGCACTAATCTGTGTAAGTCATATGTCCGACATTCAGAGTCAGAAGAGAATTCGCAGTGGAATGTCTAATTTTAGAGAGGATTCCTAAGATGGACGGCTTGAGAGAATCGCGTTTGAGAAACGTCGTGGCCTTCGTGGCGGGCCTGTGCCTGGTGGCTTCTGTGGCCTGCGGGGCCCCGATGAGTCTGAGCAATGGCGTTCCGGTCACGGGGATTT
>JAAYBA010000063.1 GCA_012719085.1 Planctomycetota bacterium | reverse complement strand
GTGTGGCGTCGTTTGTCGTAGTAGACGCCCTTGTAGATGGAGGCGCCGGAGCGGCGTTTGTGGATGTTCCGCATGTTCTGTTGGTTCGTGCAGTTGCGCATGTTGGCCCGGCGGTTGTGCAGGCCGTTGCCGTCGATGTGGTCGACCATCATGCCGGGCGGGGGCTGCATGATCTCGCGGTGCATGTAGATGGTCTTTCCACCTTCTTTGCGGCCGGCGTAGAGCTTGCCGGGGGCGACGAGGTGCCATTTGTACTGGCTGAGCCACTCGTAGTCGGCGGCGTCGACGATGGCGAACTTGCCCTGGGTCAGGGCGATGTAGCGGATCTCGTCGCTGGGCGGGGCGGGCTCTTCGAGCCGGACCGGCGGCTCACGCCGGGCGCGGAAGTTCGTGCACGTCGAGGCGGGCCAGACCTCGCACATCTCGCCCGGCGATCTGTCGCAGTTGACGCACATCAGGCGGCTCATCCAGCCGTTGGGAAACAGGGCCGAGACGCCCGGCTGGACCCAGTGTGCGAAGACGCAGTGGAAGCAGGTGTGCTTGGCCGGCTGGGCGGGCGCAGCCGGGGCGCGGTCGGCGGGCATGTCGTTGGTTTGGACGCGTTCGGGGGACTTCTTCTTGGCGGGCTTGCTCATCATCGCTCCTTTCGTGGGATTGTAAGTCGTGCGTCTCTCATGACATAGGAGGTGAGTGGGGGCGCTCGGCGTGTGTTGCCGGGTGAATGCCACAGGCAGATGTGGGTAGACGGGCAGACGGGTGGACGGGGGGACCCGACCGGCAGGGCTTTTGCGTGCGCCATCGGCGGCACGACCCTGGGTCGGCGCTCCGCACGGCGGAGCGGTTCGCTCTACCCGGTTGTCAATCGGCCGGCCCGCGTGGACCGGCGTCGCGTCTCGCGACGGCGAGACATCACCAAGGTAAACGAATTAGTATGGTATGTCAATACAAAACACACACCAATTAACATTTCGTAGCCCATTGCAGGTCAAGGACTCGCACGCCTGCGACGCCGGCGGCTGTGGTGGAGGCGGATGTTGTCGGGGATTTCGATGGCGTTGCGGCAACGAGACAGGAACGTGCGGGCGGCTTCTGGAAGGCCGCTCGGGAGGGTTGACACGGGTGGATCGGGCCTCTACGATCTTCGCATGCAGAGCGTCACGGTCGGGCGGCGCAGCGTGATCGAGTTCGCCTTGCGGCTGTTGCAGAATCGATCGGATCATTTCGTTGAGACGACAGGATGGTTTCATGACACGACGAGTCGGTTTGTTTTTGCTGTGTGTGGTGTTGGTGCTGGGTGCCGAGCGTGTGCTGCGGGCGGAACAGGCGGACGATCCTTCGATTCTCACGGTCAAGCGGATCTTCGATTCGGATGACTTCAACGGCGAATCGTTCGGGCCGGCCCGCTGGCGCAAAGACGGCTCGGGCTACACCACGCTGGAGGACTCCAACGACATCGACAAGGGCAGGGACATCGTCCGCTACGACCCGAACACGGGGCAGCGCGAGATCCTGGTGTCGGCGGCGCAGCTTATCCCGAGAGGGCAGTCGGAGCCGCTGAGGATCGACGGATACACCTGGTCCGACGACGGCGCCAAGCTGCTGATCTTCACGAACGCGCAACGCGTCTGGCGGAGGAACACGCGCGGCGACTACTGGGTGCTGACGCCGGCCAACGGGCGGCTGAGGAAGCTGGGCGGCGACGCACCGGCTTCGTCGCTGATGTTCGCCAAGTTCTCTCCCAACGGCCGCAAGGTCGCGTATGTGCGTCAGAACAATCTCTACGTTCAGAACGTCGGCGATCTGGAGGTCACGCAACTGACGCACGACGGCTCGGAGACGATCGTCAACGGGACCAGCGACTGGGTCTACGAGGAAGAGTTCGATCTGCGGGACGGGTTCCGCTGGAGCCCCAACGGCAAGTGGATCGCCTACTGGCAGTTCGACACGTCCGGCGTCCCGATGTTCCACATGATCGACAACACCAGTTCGCTGTATCCCGAGATCACGACGTTCGGCTATCCCAAGGCCGGCCAGGCGAATTCGGCCTGCCGGGTGGGCGTGGTCCACATCGAAGGCGGATCGACGCGCTGGTTCGAGCTGTCCGACGATCCGCGCAACCACTACATCCCGAGGATGGAGTGGGCCGACAATTCCCGGGAGATCGTGATCCAGCATCTCAATCGGCTACAGAACCGAAACGAGGTCATCCTGGCGAACGTGCGCAAGGGGACGAGCCGGACCGTGATGACCGAACGCGACGCCGCCTGGCTCGACGTCACCGATTGCCTCACATGGTTTGGAGATGGCAGTCGCTTCACGTGGCTGAGCGAGCGGGATGGCTGGCGACGCCTCTATGCGATCTCGCGATCGGGCCGAAAGGCCGGGCCTCTGACGCCGCCGGCATGCGACGTGATCGATCTGGCGCGTGTGGACAAGGAGGGCGGCTGGGCCTATTACATGGCCTCGCCTGAGAACCCGACGCAGCGGTATCTGTATCGCGTCGCGCTCGACGGGACGGGCTCGACGGAACGCATCACGCCGGAGGACCGGCCCGGCATGCACTCCTACGACATCTCGCCCGACGCCAAATGGGCCATCCACACGGTTTCGTCGTTCGGCGGCCCGCCCGTGATCTCGCTGGTGTCGTTGCCCGACCACGAGACCGTCCGCGTGCTGGCCGACAACGCCAAGCTGCGACAGACGCTGGCCGAGGTGAAGACCGGGCCGACGGAGTTCTTCCGTGTCGATATCGGCGACGGGGTCGAGCTGGACGGCTGGTGTATCAAGCCGCCGCAGTTCGATCCGAACGGGCGGTATCCCACGCTGTTCCACGTCTACGGCGAGCCGGCCGGCCAGACCGTGCTCGATCGGTGGGGCGGCAAGGGCTATCTCTGGCACCAGATGCTCGCCCAGCAGGGCTATGTGATCCTCAGCGTGGACAATCGCGGCACGCCCGCGCCGAGGGGCCGCCAGTGGCGCAAGTGTGTCTACCGGCAGATCGGCATCCTTGCCTCGGCCGATCAGGCGGCGGCCGTGCGTAGGATCATCGAGACGCGGCCCTATGTGGACCCGAACGCGATCGGGATCTGGGGCTGGAGCGGCGGCGGGTCCATGACGCTCAACGCCATGTTCCGCTATCCCGATCTCTATCGCGCCGGCATGGCGATCGCCTTCGTCAGCGACGAGCGCTTCTACGACACGATCTACCAGGAGCGCTATATGGGCCTGCCCGACGACAACGCCGAGGGCTATAAGAACGGCTCGCCGATCACTTTCGCCGGCCAGCTCCAGGGCCACCTGCTGCTCGTGCACGGTACCGCCGACGACAACGTCCACTACCAGAACTGCGAGGCGCTGGTCAACAAGCTGGTCGAGCACGACAAGCCGTTTGCGATGATGGCCTACCCCAACCGCACGCACGGGATCGGAGAGGGCCGCAACACGACGGTCCATCTCTACTCGCTGCTGACGCGCTATCTCCAGGAGAACCTGCGTTCATCGCGGAATGGAGGTGACTGATGGACTCGATCCGCTCGTTCAGTCTCGTCGTTCTGGTCTGGCTGGCATCGGCCTGCCCGGCGGCGGTGCGCACCGGGCTCGACAATGTCGAGGCCCATCGCGCGCTGTTTGCCGGCAAGCGGATCGGGATCATTGCCAACCACACGGCGTACGACCGCCAAGG
>JAAYBA010000496.1 GCA_012719085.1 Planctomycetota bacterium | reverse complement strand
TCCAGAACGGCCAGGGCGATCTGTTCCTGATCTCGCTGAAGGCCGGGGGGCTCGGTCTGAACCTCACTGCCGCCGACTATGTGATTCATATGGACCCGTGGTGGAACCCCGCCGTCGAGGACCAGGCCAGCGACCGCGCCCATCGCATCGGCCAGACCCGCCCCGTGACGGTCTACCGCCTCGTCGCCGCAGAGACCATCGAGGAGAAGATCGTCCAGCTTCACCACGCCAAACGCGACCTGGCCGATTCCCTGCTCGAAGGCACCGACGCCGCACACGCCCTGACCGCCGACGACCTCATCAACCTGCTCCGAACCCGCTGAGTAGGACGAGCGTCCCCGCTCGTCTCCTTGTTGCAGGGGGGCGTCGTCCTCTCATGGGACCACACCAGAGTTCCTGATGGTTGCTTTGAACGGCCGAATATGCTATCAACGGGCGGTCGTCTACTTGACAAGGAGGATACCATGCGAACGAATCGACGTGAGTTTCTGAGAATGACGGCGGCGGCAGCCTTGTCGGCGGGGTTGGGCGCGGGCCAGACGCAAGGGGCCGGCGGCGGCAGGGCGATTCCGCGATGGCGGGGGTTCAACCTGCTGGAGAAGTTCTATCGCAACGACCCGTTTCGCGAGAGCGACTTTCAGTGGATCAGCGAATGGGGCTTCGACTTCGTTCGCCTGCCGATGGACTACCGGCAATGGACCGATGCCAACGATGCGTACGCGCTGAAGGAGCCGGTGCTCGAGCACATCGATCGGGCGATCGAACTCGGCCGCAAGTATGGAATCCACGTTTCCTTGAACCTGCACAACGCACCAGGCTACAGCGTCAATGCCGCTGCCAGGCACACGCTGAACCTGTGGAAGGACGCCGAGGCCCAGAAGCAATTCGCATTTCAATGGTCAAATTTCGCGCGGCGCTATCGTGACATCCCGCCGGCGCAACTCAGTTTCAACCTCGTCAACGAGCCGGCGAACATCGACGAGGCCAGCTACGTCAAGGCGGTGCGGGAGGCCATCGACGGCATCCGTGCTGCCGATCCCGACCGGCTGATCATCACGGACGGCCTGAACTGGGGCCGCGATCCGGTCCGGTCGCTGGCCGCCGAGGGCGTTGCCCAGTCCACTCGCGGTTACGAGCCCTTCGGACTGACGCACTACAAGGCCAGTTGGGCCTCCGGCGCCGACCGATTCCCGCTGCCCCAGTGGCCGGTCCCTCAGGTCAACGGCCATCTGCACGGCCCGGGCAATCGCGAGTTGCACTCGTCGCTGGTTATCGAGGGCCGCTTCGAGCGGCAGACGGCTCTCCGCGTCCGCGTGGGCCAGGTCTCCACTCGCGCGCGTCTGCGCGTGCAGGCGGACGATCAGACGATCTTCGAGAAGGACTTTCGTCCGGGCCCGGGCGCCGGCGAGTGGACCGAGGTCGTCTTTGCCGAGCGGTGGAATACCTATCAGAACATCTACGATCGTGACTACACGACAATCGTGCCGGCCGGTACGAAGCAGGTGCGACTGACCAACGCCGACGGCGACTGGCTCACGCTCAGAGAGATCGGCCTGCATCCGAATGTGGCGCAGGATGAGCCAGAGCATGTCTTGAAGATAATGGACACGGCTTGGGGCCGGCCGACACGGGAGTCGGTGAAGTACGATCCGACCGGCGAGGGTCCGGCCTTCATCACGCCGCGAATGCAGGACCGCCGGTGGCTGTACGAGGACCGCGTGCTGCCCTGGAAGAAGGTCGCCGACTCCGGCGTGGGCGTGCACGTGGGCGAGTGGGGGGCGTATCGATTCACGCCGCACGACGTCGTGCTCCGTTGGGCCCGCGACCAGCTTTCCGTTTGGGCCGAGGCCGGCTTCGGCTGGGCCCTGTGGAACTTCCGTGGCTCCTTCGGCATCCTCGATTCCGACCGGGCTGACGTCCAATACGAGGACTTCCGAGGCCGCAAGCTCGACCGCAAGTTCCTCACTCTGCTGCGCGAGTTTGCCTGAGGGGGCTAAGGACTCTTCTCACGGGGCCGTGGTCGGTTCAAGAATGACGGCCAGGCCGCCGCGAGGTTCCATCGCCACGTGCAGGACATCGGCGGCGGTCGCCTGCATCACCGTTCGCCGGGCATCGCGCGAGCCCTGAACGTCGGAGAAGATCGTAGCGCGGTAGGGGACCCGCTCGTTGAGGAAATCGAGCGGCAGTTCGATCGGGCGGGCGTCTTCGTCGTTCATCCCGCCGATGAACCATCGGCGTCCGCTGCGCCGGGCGATAACGACGCAGTCGCCCGGCTCGGCCCTCAGCACGCGCACCTCGTCCCAGACGGTCGGTACCTGTTCGAGAAATTCCATCTCCGGGCCGAACTGGTTGCGGCTGCCATAGACGTTGCGCACCGACTGCCGCGCCCCGTGGTAGACCACGAGCTGGGCCATCTCAAATAGCTTGGTCCGGCCGTCATGGCCACTGTACAACGTCGGCGTGTGGTCGTGGGCGCCGACCAGGTGCCGCGTGAACGGCAGCATTAGCTCGTGCGTGACCGGTGGGTTGGTCTCGCGTCCACCGCCGCCTTCCTGCGTCAGGAGGTTGGGGTAGGTGCGGCGCATCCCGTCGGCGATGTAGCCGTCGTGGATGTTCAGGACCAGCTTGTGTTCGGCCGCGATCGCGACGAGCCGGCGCAGCCATTGGACGTCGTCCTGGCTGTCGCACGCGACGAAGCCGGGCTTGAGCGCCACAACACCCCAACTTGCCAGCGTCTCGAAGACCAGATCGACGTCATGATCGCCATAGGGTTTCAGCGTGCCGCCATTGACGTAGAGCGAAAGCCCGACG
>JAAYBA010000495.1 GCA_012719085.1 Planctomycetota bacterium | reverse complement strand
TCGGCTCAACGGTTCGCTCCCATCACGGCCCGCTGCGCTTCCTCAGGCAACTCCACAGGAGCGAACATGGCGGCAGGATAGAGGTAGCCATCGGACTCGGATCGATCCTCGTCAACGACACGGAGCATGGCGTGCGCCTCCGCTTCCGGATCGGGCAGGATGCAATAGACCTTGCCGAGAATCAGACTCGCCGGATTGCTCTCGTTGTCGATGCAGATGACAAAACGATTCACGAGATGACCCTTTTGATCTTGATGTCCTTTCGCCCTATGCCGTGCGCCTCGAACCAGTGTATCTCAGCCCGGCAAATGGAACCATCTGGAAGGCGCACCGTCGCCACGCCTTTCATCTTCCGCCAGTTCCCCTTGCCGTGGACACGATCCAAATGGCGCCGGATCTGCACGCCTCGGCCCGCAGCGATCGTCTCAACAGCAGCGATCTCGCCAAGAACTTCGACCTCCACCTGGGCGCCTCACGAATCGCCTGACAACACACATTTCGGTTCGATACAGATAGCCTAACACGATGCAGCGCCCGAATCAAGAGCAAGCAGACGAGAATCAGCTTCCGCCTCGGCCGGAATGCAGGTTGGGACCGTCGAGATGGATGGTAAATGCGGGCTGACGCGGCCGTTGGATCTGTCGGCACATACCCCGCTACCGAAGTAGGAATAATCAGAAACGTGCAACACCTTTTTGCGCACGGGTTGTGACATTGCAGAAATTTTTACTCGTTTGGCGGTCGGGGTTTAGGGCTGGTTGGAGGGGCGAAGGACGACTTTTTTTGGTCAAAAACGTGCAACACTTTCCAAGGGTAGAGGGCCGACGTCGGGTCGGCCCGGTCTTGGGTCGGCGAGCGGCATGGCTCGCCCCTGGATGTTGCGATGGATTCGAGACCGCTGGATCGCAGATGTCGGCTGTGGAGGCGAGGGCCATCGAGGTCGTTGTGACCATTCCGTTGTGGCTGGCTCGGGCCGGCGTGGCGCTGGCGCTGCTGTGGCGTCGCGTCCGCTACGGCTACGCCTTCCGCCGGATCGCGCTGACCAAAGGCCGCTACGCCATCGTCGATCCCGACGACTATCCGCGTCTGGCCCGCTACAACTGGCACGTGAGCGAGGGGACGCGGACGTATTACGCCGCGCGCACCGCCCGCTTGAGCGACGGGCGGACGAAGACCGTCGCGATGCACCGCCAGGTGCTGCCGACGCCGTCCGGCGTGCTCGTCGATCACGTCAACCAGCACGGCTGGGACAATCGCAAGGCCAACCTCCGCGCCGCCACCCGCTCGCAGAACGCCCGCAACCGCGCCAAGTTCAGCCGGGGCGTCTATAGCTCGGCGTACAAGGGCGTCCGCCGATGTCGCGACGCCGCCGGCTGGGAGGCGACGATCACGATCCATCGCCGCTCGATCTTCCTCGGTCGCTTCGACAGCGAGATCGAAGCCGCCCGCGCCTACGACCGCGCCGCGCTTCGCTACCACGGCCGCTTTGCCTCCCTGAACTTCCCGCGCAGGACCGGCCGGACGCGCCTGCGCCAGTGGCTGGCCGCCCTGCCGGCGACGGCGGTGGCCCGCCTCCGACCGTCTCGGACAGAGCGACCGCCCCACCGCCGACGAACACAGCGCAGCGGGCGGCTACGGTGCTTGATAGCGGTAGTTGAAACGGCCGCCCGGGGCGACGTCGCCGTGGAGGTAGAAGTCCGTGATCTCGCCCGAGGCGGGCACGTTGTCGGTCCACTTGAACTCGAAGTCCAGCGGCCCGCCCGGCGGCAGACCGACGAGCGAGCGGCTCAGGCGCAGCGCCATGCGTCGGCCCTCGACGCAAAAGGCGACCCGACCGACCTCGGCCCACTCGAATTGCGGAAAAGTGCGCTCCAGAATAGCCTCATCGCCGACGGGCGTTCGGCGGTTGACGACGAAGTCGTAGCCCTGCCAACCCGTGCTCTTGTCGCGGTCGATATCGATCAGCAGGGTCATCCAGCCGGGTCCGGCCGGGGCGGTGATCGGCTCGGCAGTCTCGACGTAGAAGTACAGATTCCCGGCGTCGCGCGCGACCCTGGCGGCGACGAAGTCGTTGCGTCCGGAGTCGTTTTCGTAGAACGTCTTGCCGTAGCCGCGATGGCGGCGGTGCATCGTGCTGCCCTTGTGGTGTCGAAACTCGGGCTGCACGTCGGCCCACGCGTCGAAGCGGCCGTCGAGGGCGATCGTTGCCGGCGGCGAGGGCGGAACCGGCGCGGCCAAGCCCTTGTATCGGCGGATGTTGGCGATGAGCTGGTAGTAGTAATTGTCGGCAAAACCGCCCTTCATCGGTTCGATGTCGCGGCTGTACTCGTTGTTGAACTGGTCGGGGAAGGCGTTCTCCGTGCCCTGCCACTGACGATAGCGGCCGGCGATCCACTCGTTCCAGCCGGTGACGAAGATCAGCTCGGGATCGATTGCGAGGGCGTGGTCCCACTGCTCCTGAAAGTTCAGGCCGGCGGCGACGGCGTCGTCGCTGTGATTGAAGCCGCCGGCCCTGGTGTAGCCGCGACCGTAGGAGCCTGTGGGGTCGTTCATCGCCGCCGGGGCGAGCACGTCGGTGGCGTTTTGCGAGACGCCGACCGTGACCTGCTCGAAGCGGCCCGGGGCCAGTTCGACGTAGCCATGCGGCGGGCAGACCTCGAGCCAGCCCCAGTGGTCGGGCCGCGAGGGGCCTCGTCGGTAGTCGGGCTGGCCCGGCCGGAAGGTGAAGAACGAGCGGATCGGCTCGGGAAGATTGTCGGGATAGCCCATCAGCAGCGGCTTGCCTTTCCAGTAGAACCACAGCTCCTTGAAGCGGCCCGGCCGGTAAAGATCTTCGTAGATCTTGGTGATGTTGACGCGACTGTCGTCGTGCGGGGCGAACGGGCAGAGGAACGCGATCTGTGGCGTCCGCACGCCGTCGCGCCGGGCGGCCGTCCAGACTTCGCCGAGGACGTCGTAAGCCTCTTTCCATGTGAAGGTCCCGTTGGTGCAGTCGAAGACCACGACATCCACCCCGGCGTCGGCGAGCATCTCGGCGTGCCTGCGGTAGACCCACGGGTCGGTGCCGCGATAGTAGCCGGCAAGCGGCTCGTTCCAATGGTGCCCGACGATGTGGCCAATCTCTTTCCAGGCGGGATGGTTGTAGTCGTTGATGGCCTCGGGATGGCGCGCGACAATCTCGTTGACGTTGGCCGGGCCCAGGTCGGTCTTGCCGTCAACGTGCCAAGTCCAGTAGAACATCGCCACGGTCCGGCCGGGGCGTGGGCCGCCCACCTCGGCGTGCGTCGGCAGCGTTCGGCCCAGGGCATCGGTCGCCACCCACGCATCGCTGATGCGCGCCGGCTCGGCCCCCGCCGGGCCCCACAGCAGCAGAGCCGCCCACAGGATCGACATCGTGACATAGCCGCGTAGAAACGGCTGAAGGCGTCCAGTCTGCATCGATTTCCCCTTCCTTCAATCGCCTTTGAATCGATTCCAAAGCCAGGTTCTCGACCATTGTAGACGATGGTCCGCCAAACGCAATCCAGGCTCGGCCCTTGTGACCTTTTCCAAGAAGGCGGCATTTGTGTTGCGTTCGAGTCGGATCGACCGTAAGATCGCCGCACTCGGCGTCCGTCGTGACGCAGGGTTTTCGTATTCACAGTGGTTTTCGATCCTCGCAGGACAACGGCGAAGCATCGTGAAGTACAGGCTCGTCATTTTCGATTTCGACGGCACGCTGGCCGACACGTTCGTCTGGTTTGCCCAGGCGATCAACAGGATCGCCGACAAGTACCATTTCAAAAAAGTCGATCCGGACGAGCACGACACGATTCGCGGCCTCGACGCCCGCGCGGTACTGAAGTATCTCGGCGTGCCCTTGTGGAAGATCCCGCTGATTGCCAGCCAAATGCGATCGCTGATGTCGCGCGATATCCACCACATCCGCCTGTTCGAAGGAATCGATGGCCTGCTGCGGCGGCTGGCCGGCATGGGGGCGACGCTGGCGGTGGTCAGCTCGAACTCGCGGGAGAACATTCGCCACGTCCTCGGGGCCGAACTGGCGGCCCTGATCGCGTATTACGAGTGCGGGGTCTCGGTCTTCGGCAAAGAAGCGAAGCTCAAGAAAGTCCTTCGCCAGAGCGGGGTCCCCCGCCACGAGACGATCTACATCGGCGACGAAATCCGCGACTGCGAGGCCGCCAAAGACATGGGCATCGCGTTCGGCGGCGCGAGCTGGGGCTACACGATGCCCGAGGCGCTGCGGGCCCGTGCCGGCGGCGACGTCTTCGCCCGGATCGAAGATATTTTGCCTCGCGTAGGCGGGTAGAAGCGATGGCAATGAAGCCCATCGCCGTCGCCTTGCCTGTCCGGGCCGGTCCGTGCAATGCGATCATCAGCATCGTCAGCCCGCACCCGCCAGATCATCACCCGTAGAGCGAAGAGATCGAGGCCTTCACCTTCGAGCAATCGCATCGGCCTGCAGCGGCCTCTGCTCCCTGACAGCCATAACGACCTCTCGAATCGCATTCACGACGACCCCGGGCTGGTCGAGCTGGATCACGTGTGTGCTCTCAGGCACCCGCACGTGAAGGCTGCCTTCGCATCGCCTCGCCAGATCCGCCTGCATCTCGTACAGCAGTTCGTTCCATTGGGCAAAGTCTTCATCTGTCACGCCCGGCGGAGGCTCATCCCCGTGCTTCTCGGCGGTCAACACCACCATCGGCACCTGGGGCAAGGTCCTGCCGGCCCGCACCTGGGCCGCACTCTCGCTATCGATAGCGGTCCATTCACTATAGAGTGTCTCAAGAAACGAGGTCCGGGCGTGCACCGCACGGTCCATCGGCTGCAACGCAGGGGGGAGTTTGGGATTGACCGGGACCCAATCGAGCAGACGCAGGAGGCCCAGTCGGCTTCGCAACCGTCCCGACCTCATGTCGTTCGTCCACCAGTCGTACAGGCCCTTGACCGACTCGGGCAGCCCGGGCCACTGGTCCTCGTGCGCTGCGTCGACCAGCACCAGGCCCGCGACTTCGTTCGGATACTCGTGGGCGAACAGGCGCACATTGTACCCCCCGAAGGAATGGCCGACGAGAACGTAGGGGCCCGGGACATTCGCCTCCTCGAGCAGGGTGTGGAGTTCTTGAACGATGCGCTCGCTCGTTCGCGGGTGGGGCCCGGTCTCACTCCAGCCCATGCCGGCCCGGTCGTAGGAACAGACGCGCGCGAATTTCGCCACCTCCGGCTGGACGAGGCACCAGTTCAGCGAGCAGTCGCAAACGCCGGCATCCAGGACGACGGTCGGTCCGCCGTCGCCGATAATGCTGATGTGCAGGCGATGCCCCCCGACGGCCACCATCCGGCCGGGCGGAGGATACCGCTTCCGATCGCGCGCCGTGCCCGTCGCCTGATACACCGCGCCGGCTACGACCACCAGCACCAGCAATGCGCCGGCGCCGACCGCCACTCGCAAAACCCAACACCCAACGCGGCATCGCTTCTTCGGTTTCGCCATAGCCTGCTTGGCCTGTTCTGCCATGCGTGTCTCCCATCCAGACAGTCCTTCGCTCGTTTTGGCTTCCGCACTTCGTCCGATCCGGTGGTATGATAGCGGGATGCACGACGTCCTGAAAAGCCATATTCTCCATCTCCTGCAAAAGGATGCGACGCCGCGAAACCTGGCGCACCTGGCCGAAGAGCTGGGCGTCAGCGGATCGTTGCGTGGGGCCTTTCGCGAAGCGGTCGAGTCGCTGGGCGCCGAAGGCCGCGTGATCCTGGGGCCGCGAAACACCATCGCCCTGCCGTCGCTGTCGAGCGAGGTCACGGGCGTCTTCCGGGCCAACCCTCGCGGCTACGGGTTCGTCAGTCCGCAGCAGTTCGGCGACGAAGGCGAGGTGTTCATCCCCGCCAAGGCCACCGGCAGCGCCATGACGGGCGACCGCGTCGTCGCGCAGGTGACGCGGGGCTCGAAGGCCGACCCGGACCGCCTGACCGGGCGGATCGTCAAGGTGCTCGACCGGGCACACACGACGGTCGTCGGGACGCTGCGCCAGGAGCAGGACCGCTGGCAGGTGCGGCCCGACGGCGGCGATTTTCTTCGCCCGATCGAAATCGAGGGCCTCGACACCCGAACCGTTCGACATGGGGACAAGGTCGCGGTGGCGATTCGCACGTATCCGACGCGCTCCGAGGCGGCCACAGGCACGATCCGCGAGGTGTTGGGCCGCCCGGGCCGCTTCGACGCCGAAACCTCGGCGATTATCCGCCGCCACGGCCTGCTGGAGGAGTTCGAGCCCAGCGCCCTGGTCGAGGCCAGCAACGCGCGCGAGAACTTCCGGCCGCAGCCCTCGCAGGGACGCAAGGACATCACCGACGCGCTGGTTGTCACGATCGACCCCCCCGACGCCCAGGATTTCGACGACGCGATCAGCCTGACCCGCACCCGGCAAGGCGGCTGGCATCTGGGGGTGCATATCGCCGACGTGAGCCATTTCGTGCCGACCGGCTCGGCCCTCGATCGCTGCGCCCGACAGCGAGGCAACAGCGTCTATCTGCCCGGCCGCACCCTGCCCATGCTGCCGGAGATGCTCAGCAACGAGATTTGCTCGCTCCAGCCGGGCAAACGAAGGTACACCAAGAGCGTGTACCTGACCTACAACAAGGACGGGCAGATGCAGTCGGTCCGCTTCGCCAACACGATGATCGAGTCGAAGGCCCGCCTGAGTTATCAGCAGGCCGATGCGGCGCTCAAGGGCCACACGGGCGGCCTGGCCGACGACGTCGTGGCCCTGCTGGGCGAGATGGACACCCTGGCCCGTGTCATCGAGAAACGACGCCGACGGGCGGGAATGCTGCAACTGAAGATGCCCGAGACGGACCTCGTGACGGACGAGTCGGGCCAGGTCGTCGGCGTCCGGCCCGCCGATACGAGCTATCCGCACACGATCATCGAGATGTTCATGGTCGAGGCCAACGTGGCGGTGGCGACCCTGCTGGATCGCTACTGTGTCCCGTTCATGCGTCGAGTCCATCCCGAGCCGGACGGCAAGGTCCTCAACCGGCTCAGTCAGACGTTGCGTCTGCTGGGCGTAACACTGTCACGCCGTCCCCAGCGAGGCGACCTGCAGGCCCTGCTCGATCAGGTGCAAGGCAGCCGGATGTCGCTGCCGGTCAATCTGCTGGTCCTGCGCAGCCTGGCCAAGGCGACCTACGCCCCCGCCAGCATCGGGCATTACGCGCTGGCCGCGTCGAAATACTGCCATTTCACCAGTCCCATCCGCCGTTACGCCGACCTCATCGTCCATCGGGCGCTCCAGGCGTATCTGACCGGCCAGTTGGACCGGGCCCGACGGCAGTACACGTTTCCCGAACTGGCGGCCATCGGCGAGCACATCAGCGAGACCGAACAGACGGCCGATGAGGCCGAGCACGAACTCAGGACGATCCTCATCCTCGGCCTGTTGCAGCAGAAGGTCGGCAGCGTCATGGACGGCGTCGTCGTATCACTAACCCGCTTTGGAGCAGCGGTGCATCTGGGCGAATATGGCGTCGAGGGGCTGATTCCGTGCGAGGCGCTGGGGCCGGACCGTTGGCGGTTCGACGAACAGAGCCAGTGCCTGGTGGGCCGTCACACCGGGTCGATCGTGCGTCTGGCCCAGCCGCTCCGCGTACGCATCGTTGCCGTCGCCCCTGCCGGCGAACAGCTCGATCTGGCCCCCGCCGTCGATCTGATCCGCAAGGTCCCCGATCGCGACCTGCCACAGCGGCCCGGGCGCGGGGACAGTGGGCCCCGCCGCCGGCGGAAGCGCAAGCCGCACGCCTGATCCGGCCGGCGGAAGCCGACGACTCTCTCTGGCTGAAATGACGCACCATTAGAAACACTCCATAAGCTTATGCAAACCTCTCTTCTGATAAACTGATATCGCAATTCTGTGGCAATGGCCCTGAATCGGGCCTATTGACGGCCTGAAACCAAATCGTCACGTCATTCGATGGCATGATGCAGTCGGCGCACGTCCGCCTTTGCCATTATAGTATTATATTTGCTTATTATGTATATCTTGTTAAATCGCGGGCACACACAGGCGTCATCTCGTACAATTGTGTAGGAATGTCGCCCGAATCGTTTGAGGGACACCGTGGCGACTTCTCGTTTTCGCAAAGACAGTTCGATCGCACGGAGAGTTGATGACTGCAAATCCAGAAAACCAGGGGCTGTACGACAAGCAGTTCGAGCACGACGCCTGCGGCATCGGGGCTGTGGTGGACATCGCCGGGCGGCCGAACCATGCCATCCTCGAATATGGCCAGCAGGTGCTGAAGAACCTGCGGCATCGCGGGGCAGCCGGGGCCGATAATGTGACCGGTGACGGGGCAGGCATCCTGCTGCAGATTCCCCACGAGCTGTTCGCCGGCGAATGCCAGAAGAACGGCATCGTGCTGCCCGCCCCCGGACGCTACGGGGTCGGCATGGTGTTCACGAGCAAGGACGCCCTGCTGCGGGCGAAATGGGATGCCCTTTTGGCGCAGGCGATGGGGCACTACGGGCTCGACGTGATCGGCTGGCGCGAGGTGCCGACGCAGCCGGATTGCCTGGGTCCGATCGCCCTGGCGGCCGAGCCGGCAATCCGTCAGGTCTTCATCGACGGCAACGGCCTGGCCGATGCGGACCTCGAACGGCGGCTCTACCTGGCCCGCAAACGCACCGAGCGCCTCGTCCGGGAGGACGCCGGGGCGGGGACCGAGGAATTCTACGTCGTCAGCATGTCGTGCCGCACGATCTGCTATAAGGGCATGTTCATGGACTGGCAGTTGTTCACCTATTACCCCGACCTGGAGGACAAGCGGACGACCACGTCGCTGTGCATCATCCACCAGCGCTACAGCACGAACACCTTCCCCAACTGGCGTCTGGCACAGCCGTTCCGCTGCATCGCCCACAACGGGGAGATCAATACTCTCAGCGGCAACCGCAATTCGATGCGGGGCCGCGAGCCCAAGATGGTCAGCCCGACCTTGGGCGACGACCTGACGGACGTGTTCCCGGTCGTCGATCCGACGGGTAGCGACTCGGCGGCGTTTGACAACGCATTGGAATTGCTGGTGCAATCGGGCCGGAGCATGCCGCACGCACTGATGATGATGATCCCGGAGGCCTTCGGAGCCAAGTACCATATCAGCACCGACAAGCGGGCATTCTACGAGTACCACGCCGCGGTGATGGAGCCGTGGGACGGTCCGGCGGCGATGGTCTTCACCGACGGACGGATCATCGGGGGCACCCTCGACCGCAACGGACTACGGCCCTGCCGCTACGTGGTAACCAAGGACGGACTGGCAATCATCGGCAGCGAGGCCGGCGTGGTGGAGTTTCCGCCGGAGCAGATCAGCGCCAAAGGCCGTCTGCGTCCGGGCCACCTGTTCCTGATCGACACCACCGAAGGACGCATCATCTCGGACAATGAGATCAAGAGCAAGATCGCCCGCCAGAGCCCGTACCGACGCTGGCTGGAAGAGAACCGGATCGAGCTGCGGGGCCTGTTCGATGCGCCGGACCTTGTGGAGACCGATCCGGTCGAGACGATCCAGCGGATGCGGGCCTTCGGCTATACGGCCGAGGAGAAGCGCATGGTCCTGGCCCCGATGGCCGTCAACGGACAGGAGCCCGTTGGGTCAATGGGCAACGACACGCCGCTGGCGGTGCTGAGCGACCGCTCGAAGCTGCTGTTCAGCTACTTCCGTCAGTTGTTCGCCCAAGTGACCAACCCGGCCATCGATCCGCTCCGCGAAGGGCTGGTGATGAGCCTGATGCTGTTCACGGGCAAGAAGCGCAACGTGCTGGACGAGTCGCCTCTGCACTGTCGGCAACTGAAGCTGCCGCACCCGATCCTGACCAGCGCGGACATGGCGCGTCTTCGTGCGGTCAGCCGGGCCGATTTCAAGGTCGCCACGGTCCCGATGCTGTTCGACGTGAACCGCCGCAGTCCGGGCAAGGCGCTGCGCAAAGGCCTCGACGCGCTGGTTAAAGCGGCCCAGACGGCGGTCGCCGACGGCGCATCCCTGGTGATCCTCAGCGACAGAGGCGTGTCACAGACGCAGGCAGCGATCCCTTCGTTGCTGGCGGTTTCCGCGGTGCACCATCACCTGCTGCGCGAAGGGCTTCGCAACGAATGTGGCCTGATCGTCGAGAGTGCCGAGCCGCGCGAAGTGATGCACTTCTGCCTGTTGGCCGGTTACGGGGCCAATGCGGTGAATCCCTATCTGGCGTTCGACGTGCTGGCGGAAATGAACCAGTCAGGCGACCTGGGCGAGGCGATCGAGCCGGTCGCCGTATCCGACCATTACATCGCAGCGATCAAGAAGGGCATCCTCAAGACGATGAGCAAGATGGGCATCTCGACCCTGCGCAGCTACATGTACGCCCAGTTGTTCGAGGCCATCGGTTTGAAGAAGAGCTTTGTGGACGAGTACTTCACGGGCACCACGTCGCGCATCGGGGGGATCGGGCTCGACGAGATCGCCCGGGAGACGTTGAGCCGGCACGCCTATGCGTACGACAACGACGACTACAGCTACCCGGAAATCGACATGGGCGGCGACTACGCCTACCGCCACCAGGGCGAGCGGCACCTGTGGAACCCGACGACGGTCGCCAAGCTCCAGGAGGCGGTTCGCAACAACGATGCGCGGGCATATGCCGCGTTTGCGGAGGCCGTGAACGCCCAATCCGAGCGGCTCTGCACGCTGCGGGGCCTGTTCGAGTTTCAGGCGGGCAAGCCGGTTCCGATCGAGAAGGTCGAGCCGGCCGACGAGATCGTCAAGCGGTTTTGCACGGGCGCGATGAGCCATGGGTCGATCAGCAAGGAGGCCCACGAGTGCATGGCGGTCGCCATGAATCGCCTCGGGGGCATGAGCAACACGGGCGAGGGCGGCGAAGACCCCGCCCGGTACGTCGCGGAGCCCAACGGCGACTCGAAGAACAGCGCCATCAAGCAGGTTGCCAGCGCGCGGTTCGGCGTGACGATCAACTACCTCGCGCATGCCCGGGAATTGCAGATCAAGATCGCCCAGGGCGCCAAGCCCGGCGAGGGCGGCCAGTTGCCCGGACACAAGGTGTCGCAGGAGATCGCGACGCTGCGGTACGCCACGCCCGGCGTGACGCTGATCTCGCCTCCGCCGCACCACGACATCTACTCGATCGAGGACCTGGCCCAGTTGATCTACGACCTCAAGTGCGCCTGTCCGGGCTGCAAGGTGTCGGTCAAGCTGGTCGCCGAGGTCGGGGTCGGGACGATCGCGGCCGGCGTAGTCAAGGGCAACGCCGACGAGGTGCTCGTCAGCGGACACGACGGGGGCACCGGGGCCAGTCCGCTCTCGTCGATCATGCACGCCGGTTGCCCCTGGGAGCTGGGCCTGGCCGAGACGCAGCAGACGCTGGTCCTGAACAACCTTCGCGGCCGCACGCGATTGCAGACCGATGGGCAGATCCGGACGGGCCGTGACATCGTCGTGGCCGCCCTGCTCGGGGCCGAGCAGTTCGGATTCGGCACCGCCGCGTTGGTGACGCTCGGGTGCACGCTGCTGCGGAAATGTCACGAGGGCGGCTGCATCTACGGGATCGCCACGCAGGACCCGGAGCTGCGCAAGCGGTTCGCCGGCAAGCCCGAGCACCTGATGCGCTATCTGACATTCGTCGCCGAAGAGGTCCGGCAGATCATGGCCGAACTCGGATTCGAGAAGTTCGAGGACATGGTCGGCCGTGTCGACCGGCTCAAGACCACCAAGGCGATCGGCCACTGGAAGGCCAAGGGGCTCGATCTGTCGGCGATCTTCCATCAGGTGGACACGTCGGACGGCCGGCCCGTGCGGTTCTGCGAGCGCCAACAGGACAAGCATCAGGACCACATGGACTGGAAGATCGTCGAGCTGGCCCGCGACGCCATCGAGGACAAGAAGCCCGTGACGCTGGAGTTGCCGATCCGGAATACCGACCGCACCGTCGGGGCGATCCTCAGCAACCGGATCGTGCTGGCGCACGGGCCCGAGGGTCTGCCCGACGACACGCTGAATGTGGTCTTCCGGGGCTCGGCGGGCCAGAGCTTCGGCGCGTTTGTGATCGGCGGCGTGACGCTCACGCTGATCGGCGAGTCGAACGACTATCTGGGCAAGGGGCTCTCCGGCGGGCGGATCGTGGCCAAGACGCCGGCGGAGGCGACGTATCTGCCCCACGAGAACATCATCGTCGGCAACACGCTGCTCTACGGCGCCACCGGCGGCGAGGCGTTCATCAACGGCATGGCCGGCGAGCGATTCGCCGTGCGCAACAGCGGCGCGGTGGCGGTCGTCGAGGGGGTCGGCGACCACGGCTGCGAATACATGACCGGCGGCTGCGTGGTCGTGCTCGGCGGCACGGGATGCAACTTCGCGGCCGGCATGAGCGGCGGAACCGCCTACGTCCTCGACGAGCGGCAGCTCTTCGACACGCTGTGCAACCTCGACATGGTGGACCTCGAAACCGTCTGGCGCGAGGAGGACAAGAAGGTGCTGCGGCAACTGATCGAGCGGCACCGTGCGTTCACCGACAGCGTGCGAGCGAGGTACATCCTCGACAACTGGTCGGGAATGATCGGACGGTTTGTGAAGGTCATGCCCATCGATTATCGCAAGGCTCTGGAACGAATGCAGGCCGAAGAGCAGCGCAATACGGAGACCACGCCGGCCACCGAGGAGGTGTTCCATGGGTGATATCCGCAGGGCAGGGGCATCGTGGCGAGGGCATCTTGCCCTTGCGCCGCGAGAGCATTTCGCTCTTGTCTGTGTTGTTTCGGAAAAAGCCAGGAGCAGGGGCAAGATGCCCCCGAGACGCAAGGGCGGGACGCCCTCGCCACGAGGTGTATCATGGGCGAATTAAGGGGATTCTTGAAGTACCCGCGTCAGGAGGTGGGCCATCGCCCGGTCGCCGAGCGCGTCACCGACTTCCGTGAGATCGACCTGCCCCTGACGCCCGACGCGATGCGGAACCAGGCGGCCCGCTGCATGAACTGCGGCATCCCCTTCTGCCAGGGGGCCGGCTGTCCGGTGGTCAACTGCATCCCCGACTTCAACGACCTGGTCTATCGCGGGCGATGGAAGGACGCGTGCAGCCTGCTGCACCGCACGAACAACTTCCCGGAGATCACCGGCCGCGTGTGCCCGGCGCCCTGCGAAAACGCCTGCACG